>SCTL01000424.1 GCA_004297495.1 Verrucomicrobiota bacterium | reverse complement strand
CCGCTTCCAGGCGCAGGTCTTCCTCGAGGAACAACGCCGGCTTCAAAAAGCTTTCCACGGTTTTCCCCGCGCCCGCTTGTGGCGCAAACACCACGTCGTCCACGTTGATGATTCCCGAAACGCGCCGCTGACCGTCCCGCGCCTGCCACACCGGCAGGCGCGTGATGCTTTTCTCCCGGCAGAGCGCCAGCACTTCCTCCACCGGCGTTTCCGCCGTCACGCTCACCACTTCCGGCAGCGGTCGCGTGATCTGTCGCACCGTGACATTCTGCAAATCCAGCACGCGATTCACCATCGCGCGTTCCGCCGACGAAATCATCGCCGTTGACTCCTGCATCATCAGGCGCAACTCCTCGCGATTGCCGAACAGATGGCCGGTGAAAGCCTTGCCGCCCGTGCGCCGGAGCAGTTGTTGCGAACACAGTTCCACGACCGCCACCAACGGTCGCAACGCCAGATGCACCCATTGGAACGGTCGCGCCAGCGCCAGACAGAGCCGGTTCGGATACGTTCGGAAAACCATTTTTGGCAGCAGATCGAAGAACATGTAGAACACAAAGATCAACGCCAGATACGTCAACGCGAACCACACGCGTCCGAGATTCACGAGCGGATGCAACGCCGCGAACAACCAGCCCATCACCGCGAAATTCACCAGCGTGTTGCCGACCACAATCGTCCACAAAAAGTTTTCCGGATTCTCCAGCAGCCCGTGCAACACGCGCGCCGAGGGTTTGCCCGCGCGCATCTGCTGCCGGATGCGCAATCGGCTGAGCGCAAAAACGCCCGCCTCCATGCCCGACAACAAAAATGACAACGCCAGGCAGGCGAACACCAGCAGCAGGATAGGGAGATCGGAAATCATTTGGGTGGGTAAGGAAGGGAAACATTCAACGCCCAACATTCAACGCTCAACGTCGAAGTCGGCCCGCGCCCCCACTTGAGCGTTCGGCGTTGAATGTTGAATGTTGAATGTTCCTTCATTCAGTTCAGTTCACTTTCTCCACCAGCAATTCCCGCACGCGCCGTTCGTCCGCCGCGCGCGCCGTCAGTTTCAATCCGCGAAACGTCGCTGCTTCACCCACCGCCGGCACGACGTCCAGCAGGTTCGTCAGCAAGCCGCCCATCGTTTCCACTTCCGCCACTTCGCCGAGCGCGGGAAACTCGCGGCGGAAATCTTCCACGCGCATCGTGCCGTTCACGCGCCACCGGCCCGCGCCGAGTTTCTCCATCACGAAACCCGCCGCCGCTGACTCGCCGCGAAATCTTCCGACCACCGCCGCGAGGATGTCCTCCATCGTCACCAGACCGGCCACGCCGCCGAACTCGTCCAGCACGATCGCCATCCCGCGCTTCTGCCGCTGCAACGATTGCAACAACTGCAACAGGTTCATCGTCTCCGGCACGAACGAGGGAAACTCGATCAAGTCCGCCAGGTCCGCGCTCGGATCGAGCAACAACGCCCGCGCGTTCAGGATGCCCACGATCGTGTCCGGCGTTTCATCGAACATCGGCAAGCGCCGGTGCCGATGACTCCGCGCCGCGGCGATCATTTCCTCCAACGGCAGATCATCCGGGATCGCTGCCATGCGCGCGCGCGGGCGCATCACCTCGCTCGCGGTGCGCTGGTTCAAATTGAGAATCTGAAGAATGATGTCCTTGGCCGATTGCGCGAGCGAACCTTGCTGGAACGCCAGCTCGACGAGTTCCTGATACTCCGCATCCGTGAATGCCGGTTGCGGTTTGACCGACGCGGGAATCACCGCCTGCAACATGGCTCGATTCAACCGTTGCGCGAACTGATGAAACGGTCGCGCCACGCGATGCGCCAAGGCGAGCAGTGAAGCCACGCGTTCAGCCCAGAATTCCGGACGCCGCACCGCCAGGGTCTTGGGAAACACCTCCACGCCGAGCAACGTCAGCAACAGCACTCCAGCCACCGCCAGCGACAAATTCCAACGCGTGCTCAAGGCCATCCACAAACTCACCGACAACATCCCCGCGCTGGCGAACGTATTGCCCAGCACCATCGTCGCCAGCAGGTCCTGCGATTCCGCGAGCACCAGCTTGGCCACGCGGCCCACGCTGCCGGGCCGTTCCGCCAGCGCGCGCACCTGCCATTTCGTCAGCGAGAACAGCGCCGTCTCCGCCAGCGAGAAAAAGAAACTCGCGACGGCACAAACCAAGATGATGACCACGGCCAGGTACTCGGCGGTTTCCACGCCCGCAGTATGAAGTCAACCCGCCCCGCGCAAAAGCAAAACCGGTTGAGTGAATCCGCGAAAGCTCCAACCCCGCATTGACAGCCGAGAACCCCTGCCCTACAACCCAATCATGACAACGGAGAATCCCGACGCATCACCGCCCCGTCGTTGGGATTGGATTGTTAGCTGTCAATGCATGCAGAGACTATTGACATGAGTGCACCGACCACATTGCAAGTTGTATTGTCACTGCCATTATTCGTTTGGGCAGTCGTGGGCATTGTGATGACGTTCCAGAGTGAGGCGTTCGAGAGTAAGCCCCGAGCTCACTCATCGTTCGAGTGGATTAGGAAGTGTTCACCCAAGTGGTATAGGAGATTAACGTATTGGGTCGCGCTACCATTGTTGGTCGTGCTTCTCCTCTGTCGCCATTATGGATTATGAGTTATTGGTTTAACCCTGCACCACAGCGGGCGGTGGCATCGTGCTCCCCTTCCAACCTCTGCCCCTCCGCGTCTCTGCGGTGAAGAATCATTTCCCCCTCACGCCCTTCGCAACGCGTCAATCAACTCATCAATCTTGTTCGCCGGCGACTGCACTTGCGCTTGCGTGGAGGTAATGAATTAGGAGTTGGGAGTTTGGAGATGGAAACCCAGCTTCCCTATCAGATGGGAGACGGAATGGCAGTTCGTCATTTCTGATTTCTCGAACGAGCGCCAGATGAATGTCGCGCTTCGATTTTCGCCTGAGACGGCGGATGATTCTCCCTCTCCCGTCGGACGGGAGAGGGCCGGGGTGAGGGCAATTCCTTCCACACCCTCATTGCGTTGAGTCCGCGCAGTTGAATTCAGCCGCCATTCTGCAACACTAACCGCGCGATGAGCCTGCTCCCATTCCCGTTCAACGTCTTCCTCGCCGCCTTCGTCAGCGGCTTGGCGACGACGTTCGCCACGCTGCCGCTCTGGCGGCGCTGGTGCATCCGCACGGGACTCGTGGATGATCCCGGCCATCGCAAGATTCACTCCACAGCCGTCCCGCTGGCCGGCGGACTCGCCGTGCTCACCGGTCTGCTCGTGCCACTCGCGCTCGCGGCCCTCGCGCTGAAATTTGGCCGCACAGAATTCAACCAAGCCGCCGCGCTCGACTACGGCCTCCGCAAACGCGCGTGGGAACTCGCCGCCATCGCCATCGGCGCGGTGGGCATGACGTTGCTCGGCTGGCTGGATGACAAACATGAACTGCGCGCCGCGCCGAAGTTCGCCGGGCAACTCGCCATCGCGTTTCTCGTCGCAGCATCCGGCGCGCGCATCACGCTCTTCGTGCCGAGCCTCGTGTTCAGCTACGCCATCACGATTCTCTGGCTGCTCACCGTCATCAACGCGTTCAACTTCATGGACAACATGAACGGTCTCTGCGCCGGCCTGGGCGCCATCGGCGCGTTCTTCTTCGGCGTCATCGCCGCCGCGAGCGGGCAATATCTCGTCGCGCTGCTGGCGCTGCTGATGTGCGGCGCGCTGGTCGGATTTCTTCCGCACAATTTTCCGAACGCCCGCGCCTTCCTCGGCGACTCGGGCAGCCATCTCGTCGGCTACCTTCTGGCGG
>SCTL01000423.1 GCA_004297495.1 Verrucomicrobiota bacterium | reverse complement strand
GCACGGCAGCACGTCTGTGCAGATTCTGCCGGTGGATGTTTACGGTGCGGGCGAATATGCGAATACGTGGAATGTCGCCGCCGGCATCGTGCAGGCCGTGAACAATGGCGCGAACGTCATCAACCTTAGCCTCGGTGGCACGGCGGACAGCAGCGTGTTGCGCGACATTGTCAAGGCGGTTGCCGATCGCGGCATCATGATGATCGGCGCGGCGGGCAACACGCCGGTGGCCACGCCGTTTTACCCGGCGGCTTATCCTGAAGTGCTCGCCGTAACGGCTGGCACGAAAGCGGGCACGATTGCGAGCTACGCGAACTACGGAAGTTTTGTGGACGTCGTCGCGCCCGGCAGCATCATCGTAAGCTACGGAGGCCAGACTTGGTTTGTGCAGGGAACTTCCGCGTCGTCGGCGTTTACGTCCGGCTTTGCCGCAGGCACCGCGGAGAATCAGAATCTGTCTTGGAAGAATGTGCGCACCGTCATCCTGAATACTTTTCCGGCGCCGAAGAAATAGGCGCGATGCGCTTAGTGGGAAAGACAACCGATCTTGGCAAACGCCACAACGAACGCGAGCATCGCGACGATGAGCAACAGCGGTTTGCCCGCCATCATCAACAGAATTCCGCCGGCAAGCACCGCCGCCATCAACAAATAAGCCACCACTGCGCCGATCAATTTCATGGCGGCAGTCTATCGGTTTCTCGCCGGAGCGCAAGCGACGGGTTGAGACGTTTTGGAAGAATGACGCGATTGTCGCTTTAGTGTCGGGCCTGGTTTCCTGACCGAAAGCGGTTCGGCATTCTCCAGGAATTCCTTCAAGAACTCCGGCTTGTCTCGCCGGCCACCGCGTTGGTAATCGCGCCAGAGAATCTCCGCCACGGGCTTTGGGGCGGCTCGCCGTTCGCGGGTGAGAAATTCAAAAAGCAATTCCATCAGCCGCATCAGCGCGATGCTGTCCGTGCGGCGCGTGCGCGCGTGCAGCCAGTCACTCAGACGCATGAACTCGGCGAAGGGTGAATGGCGCGCGGCTGTCCCAGCCGCAGCAACCGCGCTCACGGGGCTATGCTCGGATGGCGTGAGGCTAGCGGTTGGTGGAGTTGCCGCGACTGGTTCAACCCCGCGCCAGATCAACGGCGTGGCTTCGACGAGATTGCCGCTGTTGCCAATCAAATCCCAGTAACGCGCGAAGCGTCGCAGCCGTTGCATGGTGGAGAAATCAATCAGTTTGGTCTGGAGAATTTCGTAAGGCGGATTCGGATTGTAAACCATCTGCCACTCGGCGTCGTGCCGCACGATGGGCGTGCCACGCAACCGTTTCAGGATTCCCACTTGAATTTCCTGTGGTCGCAACGAAACCAACCGGTCAAAGCCCGCCGCAAAACTCTCAACGTTCTCGCCGGGCAGGCCCGCGATGAGGTCTGCGTGAATATGCACACCAGTCTGCGCGCGCAGGAAATGAAAATTCTCCGCCAGTCGCGTCTCATCCTGTTTGCGGCTGATGAGTTTGCCGACTTCGGGGTTGAAGGTCTGGACGCCGACTTCAAATTGCAGCGTGCCGGGAGGAAATTTGGCGATCACTTCACGCAGCGCCTCGGGCAAGCGGTCGGGAATCATCTCGAAGTGATAAAAGTTTCCCGGCTGATGTCGCTCCAGAAAGAATTCCAGAATCGCTTTGCTCGTGTTGATGTTCAGATTGAACGTCCGGTCCACAAACTTGAATTGCTTCAGCCCGCGATCCAGCAGCTTCTGCATTTCGCCGAGAAAAACCGGCAGCGCAACGGCACGCACGGGAATGTCGAGCGACGAAAGACAAAACTCACAGGTGAACGGACAGCCGCGCGACGCCTCGACATACACCACGCGATGCGCGAGGTCTTGCTCGTCATAGAGCGCGTAGGGCAGGGCGAGTTGGGAAAACTCCGGCAGCGGCGCGGGAATGATTTTCGGCAGAACGGAATTATCGGCGTTAAGCAATTGCCGGCACACTTCCGCGAACTTCAAATCCGCCTCGCCCGTGATGACGTGATCGGCCAGTTCTACGATTCGTTGCTGCTCCGTTTCGTAGCTTACCTCCGGCCCGCCGAGAATGATCTTCACCTCCGGTCGCAACCGTTTCAGCGTGGCGACGAGTTCCGTCGTCGGTGCGACACTCCAGATGTAGATGCCGAGGCCGATAATTTTCGGATTCTGAGCGAGCAAGGCTTCCGCGATGTCCAGCGGGCGCAGGTTGATGTCGAACTCCAGCAGCGTCGCGTGCGATTGCAACTCGCCGAGATTGGCCATGAGATAACGCAAGCCAAACGCGGCGTGAATGTACTTCGCGTTGAGCGTGCTGAGAACGATGTCCGGCATCGCCAAAAATGTTAGCAGCCGCGCAATCGTCTGGCAACGCACGCGCTTTAATCCGAATTTTTGTTAATCCGGCTTCAACAATTTTCGCCCATTGTTTGGCAAGGGACGGTTTTCGCAATGTTGCGCGCTCCGGAATACTCGTTGACGGATGAAGACGCCGCATTTCAAGACTCTCGACGCCAACGAAGCCGTAGCCAACATCGCCTACCAACTCAGTGAGGTTATCGCGATCTATCCGATCACGCCCTCGTCGCCGATGGGCGAGTGGGCGGATCAATGGGCTGCCGCCGGGATGAAAAATCTTTGGGACACGATCCCGTCCGTGGTGGAGATGCAGAGCGAAGGCGGCGCGGCGGGCGCAATTCATGGCGCGTTGCAAACTGGTTCTCTCGCCACCACGTTCACCGCGTCGCAAGGTTTGCTCTTGATGATTCCCAACATGTACAAAATCGCCGGGGAACTGACGCCGGCGGTTTTCCACATCGCAGCACGTTCGCTGGCAGCGCAAGGCTTGTCCATCTTTGGTGATCACGCGGACGTGATGGCGGCGCGGCAAACTGGCTGGGCGATGTTGTGTTCCAATTCAGTTCAAGAGGCGCACGACCTCGCGCTCATCGCGCACGCGGCCACGCTGGAATCGCGCATCCCGTTCCTCCATTTCTTCGACGGCTTCCGCACGTCGCACGAGGTCGGGAAGATTGACATGCTGGAGCGCGGCGTGTTGCGCGAGATGATCAGCGAAGAGCGCGTGGTGGAGCATCGGCTGCGCGGGCTAACGCCGGATCGTCCAGTGTTGCGCGGCACGGCCCAGAATCCCGACGTGTATTTCCAGGCACGCGAGACGGTGAATCCGTTCTACGACAAGTGCGCGGGCATCGTGGAGCAGGCGATGGCGAAGTTCGGCGAACTCACCGGCCGGCGTTATCAACTTTATGAGTATCACGGCGCGCCGGATGCGGAGCGCGTGATTATTCTCATGGGCTCGGGCTGCGAGGCCGTGCATGAGACGGTGGATTATCTCAACGCCAATGGCGGCAAAGTTGGCGTGTTGAAAGTGCGGTTGTATCGCCCGCTGGATGCGCAGCGGCTCATCGCGGCGCTGCCCGCGACGACGAAAGCCATCGCAGTGCTCGACCGTACGAAAGAACCCGGCGCCGGTGGCGAGCCGTTGCATCTCGACGTCGTTCATGCTCTCGCCGAAGTATCCTCCGTCAACGGACAATCGAAATTCGCACGCCCGCCACGCATCGTCGGCGGGCGTTATGGTTTATCGTCCAAGGAATTCACGCCGGCGATGGCCAAGGCGGTGTTTGATAATCTAGCCAGCGCGAAGGCTAAGAATCATTTCACGGTCGGTATCACCGATGATGTCGGTCACACGAGCCTGGAAGTGGACGAAAAGTTTTCCGTCGAACCGCCGGAAGTGGTGCGCGCGTTGTTCTATGGTCTCGGCGCGGACGGCACCGTCGGCGCGAACAAGGAATCCATCAAGATCATCGGCGAGAACACGGGGAATTATGCGCAGGGCTACTTCGTTTATGACTCGAAGAAATCCGGCGCGATCACGATCTCGCATCTTCGCTTCGGCCCGAAGCCGATTCGCTCCACGTATCTCATCACGCAAGCGAACTTCGTGGCGTGTCATCAGCCGGTGTTCCTCGATCGCATGAACGTGGCCGAGTGTCTTGTGCCGGGCGGAACATTGCTGCTAAACTCGCCGCACAAACCGGAAGACGTTTGGAAGAGTTTGCCCAGCGAAACCCAGCGCGATGTCATCGCGAAGAAGGCGAAAGTTTACACGATTGACGCCATGAAGGTCGCGCGCGCCGCCGGCATGGGGCCGCGCATCAACACGGTGATGCAAACCTGTTTCTTCTCCGTGTCCGGCGTGCTGCCGCGCGAAGAGGCGATTCAAGCGATCAAGGATTCGATCAAGAAAGCCTACGGCAAGAAGGGTGAGGAGATCGTGAAGATGAACATCGCCGCGGTGGACACCACGCTCGCGAACTTGGTCGAGGTGCAGATTCCGGCGACGACGGCGAACGGCGCTGCCCTTCGTCCGCCGGTGTCGGACGAAGCGCCGGCGTTTGTGCGCAACGTGCTCGGACCGATCCTCGGCGGCTGCGGTGATCGTCTGCCCGTAAGCGCGATGCCGTGCGATGGAACGTTTCCCACCGGCACGGCGCGTTGGGAGAAGCGAAATCTAGCGACGGAAGTTCCGGTCTGGGATCCGCAGGTTTGCATTCAATGCGGCAAATGCGTGTTCGTCTGTCCGCACGCGACGATCCGCAGCAAGGTTTACGAATCAAACGAACTGGCCAGCGGCCCGGCGGAGTTCAAGAGCGCGGATGCGCGGTTGCCCGAATGGAAGGGAAAGAAATTTACGATTCAAGTGGCGGTCGAGGATTGCACCGGCTGCGGTGTGTGTGTGGACGTTTGTCCGGCTCGCAACAAGTCCGAGGCGAAACTAAAGGCCATCAACCTGCGCCCGCAACCGGCGCTGCGGGAAGCCGAGGTAAAGAACTGGGACTTCTTCCTCGACCTGCCCGCACTCGACCGCCGCAAAGTTTCCACCGACAACGTGCGCGGGATGCAGACACTCGATCCGCTGTTCGAGTTCTCCGGCGCGTGCGCGGGCTGCGGCGAAACACCTTACCTCAAGGTGCTCACGCAACTCTTCGGCGACCGCATGGTCGTAGCCAACGCCACTGGCTGTTCCTCGATCTACGGCGGCAATCTGCCGACGACACCGTGGTCGCAGAACAAGGACGGTCGCGGTCCGGCTTGGTGCAACTCACTCTTCGAGGACAACGCCGAGTTCGGCCTGGGCTTCCGCGTGAGCATTGACAAACAACGCGAGTTCGCCGCCGAGCTGTTGCGAAAACTCGCGCCGAGTGTCGGGAGCGATCTTGTCGAAAACATTTTGCTCGCGCCGCAAAAGGACGACGCGGACATCTTCGATCAACGCGAGCGCATCGTGGAATTGAAGAAACGTCTGGCGAAGATCGAATCCGTGGAAGCGAAGCGGCTGCTCACGCTGGCGGACATGCTCGTGCGCAAAAGCGTGTGGATCATCGGCGGTGATGGTTGGGGCTACGACATCGGCTACGGCGGACTCGATCACGTGCTCGCCAGCGGGCGCAACGTGAAGGTGCTGTTGCTCGACACGGAAGTTTATTCCAACACCGGCGGGCAGGCCTCGAAATCCACGCCGCGCGGTGCCGTGGCAAAGTTCGCGGCGAGCGGCAAGCCGGCGGCGAAGAAAGACCTCGGCCTCATCGCAATGACTTACGGAAACATTTATGTCGCGTGCGTGGCGATGGGCGCGAAGGATGAGCACACGCTCAAGACGTTCATGGAGGCGGAAGCTTACGACGGGCCGGCGCTGATCATCGCGTATTCGCACTGCATAGCGCACGGCATCAACATGGCGACGGGTTTGCAGAATCAGAAAGCCGCGGTGAATTCCGGCCACTGGTTGCTCTACCGTTTCAATCCCGACCGCGCGGGACGCGGCGAGAATCCACTGCAACTCGATTCGCCCGCGCCGCGCATCAAGCTCGGCGAGTATCGTGCGCTGGAGAACCGGTTCAAGATGCTGGAGAAGAGTCATCCCGAGCATTCGAAAGCCTTGCTCGGCCAGGCGCAGGAGGAAGTGAACATGCGCTGGAAACTTTATCAGCATCTCGCCGCGCGCGATTTGAAAGCGCCGAACGGGCAGGGGAGCGCGGCCAAAACACCGTCCACGGTGGAGAACTAAGCGAAGGGAAAAATTATGGACCTCACCACAACTTACCTCGGCTTGAAACTGCGCACGCCGCTCGTGCCTTCCGCGGCGCAACCGCTGACGGAGAACGTGGACAACATCAAACGCATGGAAGACGCCGGCGCAGCGGCGGTGGTGTTTCACTCGCTGTTCGAGGAGCAGCTTTCGCTGGAACGGCGCGAGTTGTTCGAGAACCTCGCGCAAGGCACGGACAGTTTCGCCGAAGCGCTGACGTACTTTCCAGAGCCGGAGGAATTTCACGTCGGGCCGGAACTTTACTTGAAGAACATCGCGCGGGCCAAGGCGTCAGTGGATATTCCCATCATCGCCAGTCTGAACGGTTCGACGGCGGGCGGTTGGGTGCAATACGCAAAGCAGATCGAGCAAGCCGGCGCGGACGCGATCGAGCTGAACATCTACTGGATTCCGACCGATCCGGCGCTGACTTCGATTCAGATCGAGGACACTTACCTGCAAATCCTCCGTTCGGTGAAGGAACAGGTTTCCATTCCCGTCGCGGTGAAGTTGAGCGCGTTCTTCACGAACTTCGCGAACATGGCGCAACGATTGGAGCAGGCCGGCGCGGACGGATTGGTGTTGTTCAACCGGTTTTATCAGCCGGACATTGATCTCGAAACGCTCGATGTGTCGCCGAACATTTTGCTCAGCACGCCGATGGCGATGCGCCTGCCGCTGCGCTGGATGGCGATCTTGCGCGATCAAGTCGGCTTGAGTCTGGCGGCGACGAGCGGGATTCACCGCGCGACCGACGCACTCAAGATGCTCATGGCGGGCGCGGACGTGACGATGCTTTGCTCGGCGCTGTTACGGCACGGTGTGCAACACATCGCGACGGTCGAGAAGGACATCATGGCGTGGATGGGAGAGCACGAATACGAATCCATCAAACAACTCCGCGGCAGCATGAGCCAGAAAAACTGTCCGGACCCGGCGGCGTTCGAACGCGCGCAATACATGCGAGCCGTCTCGACGTATCGCGCGTGAGCGGCGTGAGGGGAGCGCAGCGCACGCCGCTGCGATGTTCACACCCGCTCTGCCGTTGCGCGGAGAGTGGCAGTTTGATGCGAAGTTGAGTTGTGCTCGCCGCTGTTGCTCTGTCGCAGACAAAACTTGCCACGAATCGTGCTTTGGTTTATCAGTGCCGACGTGATTCACAGGCAGACATGGCGACAAGTGTTCCGGCCCATGCTGGGCGGGACACTCGCGCTGGCCTGGCTCGCGCTGGCGCTGCTCACGGCCAGCGGCCCGCTGCATCAGGCGCTGCATCACAGCGGCGGGAAGTCCTCCAACGATTGCGCCATCTGTCATCTGGCCAAAGGCATGGTGGATGTTGCCGATTCACCCGCGCCGCAAAAGCTCGTCAGCCTGGTCGTTGACGTGAATTTCGCCGGGCTGACTTCCGTTCTTCCGCAGCAACTTTCTTTCATTCTTCCTCCGGGGCGCGCGCCGCCTCAACTCTCCGCAGTTTCTTAAGTTCGCATCCCGGCGTTTTCCGCGCCGGAATTTTATCCCGTAGTTGGTTTTAACCTTGGCGCATCACGTCAAGTGGTGGCCGCAGATGGAGCAAGCATGAAACTTTTGAAATATGTGAGAGTGACCGTAATGGCATCCGCGTTGGTAATGGGCGCAACCGCGCTTCCGGCGCAGGAGACCAATGAAGTGGAGCAGTTGAAACGGCAGCTGCAACAGATGCGCGACGATTTCGAGCGCACACAGCGCGAGCAGCGGCAGCAGATTGATTCGCTCACGCAGAAACTCGACGCCGTGCTAAAATCGCAGCAAGCCGACGCCGAGAAGAAAAAACTCGAAGCCGATCTCGCGAAACAACCGGCACAAACTCCGTCCGCTGCGCCGCCGGTCGCGCTGCCCGCGCCCGCGTGGTCGCCGGCGAGTCCAATCCGCGTCGGCAGCGGCGGCACGTATGCGGACCTCTCGATGGTCGCAACCTTCGCGGTTGGCGGTTCGACGGCGAATGACATCGAAGGCGGCACGCAGCTTGGCGGCCACGATCCGCACCAGAACGGCTTCACCGTGCAGGGCGTTGAGTTGAATCTGCAAGGCGCGGTGGATCCATATTTTCGCGCGAACGCCAACATCGCGTTCCTGCTCGATCAAAGCGGCGAGACGGGAGTCGAACTCGAAGAGGCGTGGATGGAAACCGTTTCGTTGCCGTGGAACTT
>SCTL01000422.1 GCA_004297495.1 Verrucomicrobiota bacterium | reverse complement strand
CGGCGGCGGACCAACCGGGATAGGAACGCAGCAGTTCCGCCGCGATGGCGAACGTGCCAATCGGAATCCCGCTCAAGCCCGGCTGATCGTCGCCCCGGGGAAATTCGCTCACCGTTTTGGACCACGCGTTGAAGATGCGTACGGCGCAGTCGGCATGCGCGGTGTCACCCGAGATGTTCCAGCGCAGGGCGTTCAGATAGGCGGCATTGGCGTCGTCCTGCGCCCGCTGGCGGCTGCCCATGTGCCGGTTCGGCGCGGGCTTGTAGTCACTCTGAGCCTTGTGCTCATGGACGAGCGCGTTCCAGCTATCAATCCACGGAGAATTTCCCGCGAGGACATTGGTTTTCATCCGCGCCAAGTCCGCCGCCGTGTGCAAGCCGCCGGGATGCACGAATGGTTGCGCCGGAGCAGACGCCGCCAGCGCAATGACCAGGGCGAAGGCAAACAAGGCGCCTCGGCTTTTGGAAATCATTATTGACTCACGGATATACCAAACGGAAGAAGGCGTTCCTGTTGGTGAACGGAATCGAAACCGAGTTGGCGGCATCCGAATCGGGAACATCCTGCCAATTCGTCGTGCTCAAGTTCGTGCTCATCTGCAACCGCCATCCGGTGTGATCCGCTGGCCAGTTGAACTGAAGTTCGCCGCCGCTGATTGTGAACGACAGGTACGGTGGGGCCAACGACACGAGCTGGACGCCGACCGGCAACGAATCGGGACTTTCGCCCGTGAAGTTCGCCGCGCGGATGACGTAGTAATAAGTTCCGCCGTTGACCACGTTCGTATCCGTGAAGCTCGTTCCGCTGAGTTGCGCGATGGCCGTGAAAGGGCCGCCGCTGTTGCCGGCGCGGCTGAGCGTGTAGCTGGTCGCGTTCGCCACGTTGTTCCAAGTGAGTTGGACCTGAGCGTTGCCCGGCGTGGCGTCGAGACTATTCGGAGCTGCGAGCTGCGTTTGGAACATGGCGATTTCCCCGGCGGCCAAGGCGCGGTTGTAAATGCGGAAGTCGTCGAGCGAGCCGTTGAGATAAGGATCCGCGCCGAATTGTGATTTACCGAGGTAGTTCAGGGTCGTGGTGCCGAGGCTCGAAGGGTTGAGTGTCATGGTGGTGCTGATCGCCACCTGCGCCCCGTTCAGATACAGCCGTCCCGTGCTGCCGGACAAAACGACAGCGACATGCGCCCAACTGCCAATGGGTGTCGTGACGGAACTGCTGAGTTGATTGGCCGCGCTCTCCGGAACTGCGGGAGTGCGGATTGCGAAGCGCAGTTTGTTGGCGTTGGCTCCAGGATCGTATTGCGTGGTGAGGAACATGTAGTCCGTGGTCCCAGAACCAAAGTCAAAGATGCGTTGCCAGGTAGTCACGGTGTTCAGCTTCACCCAACCCATAATGGTGCAGTTGGTCAGACCATTCAACACACCTGTCGGCAGCGTCGCGTATTGTGAGGAACTGCTGGCGAGCGTGAGTGCGTTATTAATCTTGCCGACGGTGAAGGTCGGGCCATTGACGAGCGTGGCGTTGCAAGCGCGGAAGCTGGAGTCGGCGGCGATGGTTCCCGCGTTTTCGTCGAACTTGAGGTTTAGGCCCAGGTCACTCGGGGTGATGGAGACTTCGGCGGAATTGGGGCCGTAGCCGCCAGTGTTCGCGCCACTGACGACGTAGTAATAGGTCACTCCATTGCTGAGGCCGGTGTCAGTGTAAGTGAGGTTCGTCAGACCGGTGATAATCGTGGTGTAGGGGCCGCCGCTGACGGTCGAGCGTTTTACGGTGTAGTTGGTGGTGGCGTTGGGGAGCCAGGAGAGAGTCGCCTGACCGTAGCCGGGAACGAGGGCGAGTTGCAGCGGCGCGCCGGCGGCGGGATTGGCCAAGGCGACGATCTCACCGGCGCTCATGGCGTGGCTGTAGAGGCGGAAGTCGTCGAGGTTGCCGTCGAGGTAAGGGTCGGCCCACTGCGATTTGCCGAGGTAGTTCTGCGTCGTGACGCCGAGGTCGGCTGGGTTGAGGGTAATAGAGCCGGAGCCGGCAAGCGCGCCGTTGACGTAAAGAGAAACGGTGTTGCCGGAGCGCGTCACGGCGACGTGCGTCCAAGCATTCGTCGGCAGAACGATGCTGGTGCCGCTCACGTATTGCTCGGCTGCGACGGTCGTGCGGATGCCGAAACGGAGCTTGGCATAGTCGGGCGCGTTCGCAGTGTATTGGGTCGTCAGGAACATGTAGTTTCCGGTGCCCGTGCCGAAATCGAAGATGCGCTGCCAGGTGCTGAAGGAGTTGATCCAAACCCACGTCGAGACGGTGAAGTTGGTGATGCCGCTGGTGACGCCGTTTGGAAGCCGGGCATATTTGGCCGTCGCGAAGGAATTGGTAACGAAGACAAGGGCATTGCCGAACATGCCGACGCCAAAGGTCGGGCCGTTCACGAGCGTTGCGTGAAACGCACGGCCGCTGGAGTCTGCCGCAATGGTGCCACCCGTCTCGTCGAACTTGAGTTGGACAACCAGCGGGCTTGGCGTGACGGAGACTTCGGTGGAATCAGCGCCGGTGCCAATGGCGTTGGAGGCGCTCACAACGTAGTAGTAGGTAACTCCGTTGGTGAGGCCGGTGTTCGTGTAGTTCGTGCTCGTCACGCCGGAGACCACGACTGTGTAAGGACCACCGCTGGTGGTGCCGCGTTTCACGTTGTAACTCGTCGCAGCGGCGGGAGCCGTCCAACTCAAGGAGACTTGGTTCGCGCCCAGGATCGCGGTCAAATTCGTCGGCGCGGCTGGCGGAGCGGCCAGCGTCGTGGCACTGGCTTGCGTGGAATTTGTGCTTTCACCGCTGCCGTTCACCGCCGAAACCACGTAGTAATAGGTCGTGGCACTGAGCAAGCCGGTGTCTGAGAAATTCGTGGTATTCACGCTTACGGCAACGGTCGTGTAAGGGCCGTCACTGACCGTCGCCCGCTTGACGTTGTAACTGATCGCACCGGGGTTGCCGGTCCACGACAAATTGATCTGACTGATGGAAGCCGGCGCGGCGGCAAGGCCGGTCGGAGTTGGCGGTATCGGCTGCGACGCGCTGGCGACGCCGAACAACCATTGCTGGCTGTCGCTGCCGGTGTAGTTGCCTTGAATGATGTTCGCGCCATCGGCAGTTGAGCCGCCGTTGACGTCGGCAACGAGACCGCTATTCGCGGATTCGATGCGCCAGAAGCCATCGCCATCGGGAGTGAACTTCCAGAGCTGACTGTTGGCTCCGCTCCAAGGTTGGGTGACCAGATTCTCACCCACGTTGGAGGTGCCGCCGTTGTCGAGTGCCTTGGCAGTGGCAACGTTGGTGGCGCGATACCAGCCATTGCCCTGCCACGTCAGAAACCATTGCTGGGTGTTGTCTCCCTCGAATGTTTGTTGCACGACCTGTGCGCCGTTGG
>SCTL01000421.1 GCA_004297495.1 Verrucomicrobiota bacterium | reverse complement strand
CTTCGAGCCACGTTACCGGCGGATGCTGGCCGACGTGCTGGAGTCGCATCGCATGTTCGCGGTGGCGATGCGGCGACCGGACACGAAGCGGGAATTGCCGCTGCCCGTGGCGGGCATGGGTCTGGTGCGCGTGTCGGTACAGCACAGGGACGGCACGTCGCACCTGGTGCTGCATGGTGTGTTGCGCGTGGAACTGGAGCAGGCGGTGCGCTACAAGCCGTATCGCGTGCATCGCGTGCGGCCGCTGGTCACGCCGCCGTGCAACGAGGGCATCACCGAGGCGTTGATGGCGGACATGCGGCAGTTGCTGCGCGAACGGTTGAAGGTGGGGATGCCATTCCCGTTTCCATTCATGTCGTCGCCCAAGCAACTCAAGCCCGGTGATGAACCGCCGGTGTCCGCCGAAAAAGTTTTGAACTATCTCGATTCGTTGACGGACCCGGATTCAGCGGCGGACCTGGTTTCCTGCGCCGTGCTCACCGGTGGCGAGGATCGGCAGACGATTCTGGAGGCCGTGGACATGGAAACCCGCTTCCGCCATTTGATCCGTTTTCTGCGGCGCGATCTCGAAGCTTACCGAAAGCAAAAACAAAATGAGTGAAACCAATCCACAAGCATCACACGCCGGCGACCTGAGCCGCGAGGAGGCGCAGTCGGCGCTTTTCGTGCAACTCGTGATCCAGCTCTCGAACATGGCGGCGATCTCGATGGGGCAGGTGCCGCATCCGGAAACCAAGCAGACCCTGCGCGACCTGGACGCCGCGCGGATGTTCATTGATCAACTGGAAATGCTCGAAGCGCGCACCAAAGGCAACCTGCGCAAGGAGGAGGAAAGTTTTCTCAAGCAATCGCTGATGAGCTTGCGGATGAGTTTTGTGGAAGCGCAGTCCGCGCCCGAAGACAAAACCCCGCCGGCGGAATCAGCCAGCGGGGCGGAAGAAACAAAAACACGTTTCTCGAAATCGTATCCGACTTAATGCGCTGGGGGAGCGCGAGCTTCAGCCCGCTTTAACGCACCGGTTGCGGGGAACGCTGAAGCGGCATAAATGCCGCGATCCTCAAACTAGTTCGACAGCTTCCCGTCCGCCGGCTTGGCGCCGGCCACCGGCAGCGCCGTGTCGGTGGTGGCGGGCAGTTCGACTTGCTTCAATTTCTCGTCGAGGATTTCCACGCCCGCGTCTTTCTTGAGTTTTTCGAGATAGCCGGGCAGGACTTTCTGTGCGGCTTGCTGCTTGAGGACGGCCTTCACGTTGTCGGACACTTTCGCCAGCTCGATCTTCTGCGCGGGAATCTTTTCGATGAGCTTCATGATGTGATAGCCCACGCCGGTGACAATGAGGTCGCTGAATTGATTCGTGTTGAGGGTGAAGGCGGCGGACTTGAGTTCCTCCAGGACTTGATCGAGCCGCGAGAACTTGTATTCGCCGTGGTTCATCTTCAACGCCGGGTCCTCGGAATATTCCTCGACGAGCTTGCTGAAATCCTCGCCGCTCTTCGCGCGCTTGAGCGCGGCTTCCGCCTTCGTGCGCTGGACGGTTTTCTTCGCGTCGGGAAATTCCGTGCCGCCTTGTTCGCGGGTGGCGAGGAACACCTGCTGCACGCGCACCATTTCCGGCTGCTCGAATTCGGCCGGATGTTCGTCGTAAAACTTTTTCACGTCGGCGTCGGTGATCTGGATGTTCAGCTCGCGTTCGGCGACGGCCTCGGCGGTGGCTTCATCCAGCAGCCGCGTGCGCAATTCCGTCGGCGTCAGGTTCACGGCTTTGAGCTGGCGGGCGAGCGCCTCTTCCGAGCCGGCGCGCTTGAGCAGCAACTCGACGGATTTCTCCGAGACTTCCTTGCCTTTCGCGCGGTCCGCGTCGGTGACTTTCTGAAGCAACGCCTGATTCAGGATCAGCCGCTCCAACACCTGCCGTTCGATCAGCGCGCCGCGCTCCGGCGGGATTTGTTCGCCGCGCGCCGAGAGCGTGGCCTTGAGACTGATCACGGCGGAGTCCAGCGCGCTGCGCTTGACCTCGAAGCCCCTGCCTTTGGCCACGGCGCTGTCGCCGAAGAGTTCGATGAATTTGTCCTTGGTGGAATTGGCCTGCGCGAACGCGGAGTTGGCGCAGCCGACCGCCACGAGACCAGCGGCGATGAATTGGGTGAGGGGGGAGGTCATGGTTTCTTTCGGTTGATCAAAGTTGGACGACGCGCACGTTGGCGATGTCCGGGTCTTGTTGCAGTTCATCCAGCAACGCCTTGGGCGGCACGCTGTCGAGATTCAAAACGGTGAGCGCGTGCCCGCCCGCTTCGTCGCGGTTCAAGCTCATGCTGGCGATGTTGATTTTGTGTTTGGCCATCAGCGTGCCCAGGTATCCGACAATGCCGGGCCGGTCTTTGTTCGTCAGTAAAAGCAACGTGCCGCTGATGGGAATTTCCACCGGCGTGCTGAACAGCCGCACGATGCGCGGGTTGTTGGGCGAACCAAAGAATGTTCCACCCGCGGAAATGACCTTCTCCGTGCCGTTGAACGCCTGCACGTGCAGCCATTCGTTGAACGTGACAGGTTCGTTTGAGCGCTTCTCTTCAACCGCAATCCCTAGCGTAGCGGCGATGCTGCGAACGTTGATGTTGTTCAAGTCCTTCACCGCCGCGCGCGAAAGAAAACCCTGCACCACCGCGCGCGTGACCGGATCAATGTTCGGCAACTCCTGCGCCTTGCCGCCGTAAGTGATGTGCAACCGGTCCACCGGGCCGGGCGCGAGTTGCGCGAGCAGTTTGCCGATCTTTTCGCCCAACGTCATGTAGGGCTTCACCTGCTCGTAAGTTTTCGCGTCGAGGAACGGCAGGTTCACCGCGTTGCGGACTTCGCCGGTGAGCAGGTACGACGTGATGACTTCAGCGACTTCGATGCCGCACTTTTCCTGCGCCTCGCTCGTGCTCGCGCCGAGATGCGGCGTGAGCGTGATGCCGGGATGTTTGCGGAACGGGTGATCCGCTCCGAGCGGTTCGGTGATGAAAACATCCAGTCCGGCGGCGGCGACTTTGCCAGCATCCAGCGCCGCGATGAGATCACTCTCCACGATGATTTCGCCGCGCGCGCAATTCACGATGCGCACGCCGGGTTTCATCTTGGCGAACGCGGCGGCGTTCAACATGCCTTTGGTCTGCTCGGTCACGGGCATGTGGACGGTGATGAAGTCCGCCTGCTCGTAAACGTCATCC
>SCTL01000420.1 GCA_004297495.1 Verrucomicrobiota bacterium | reverse complement strand
ACCGAATTCAAACCCGGCTTTGCCATCCGGACACGTGATGATTAAAGTCCCCCACAGGTTCGTCGAACCAATATGACGGAAGCCGGTCAACATCGTTCCCGTGTGCGCGTGGATGGAAAATTTTTTCGCCGCGGCGAGGGAAAATTCTATCCCAAAGGCGTCGCCTACGGCCCGTTCGCGCCCAATGGCGACGGCGAACCGCTTCCATCCCGCGAACAGTCCGCACGCGATTTCACGCTCATCCGCGAACTCGGCGCGAACCTCGTCCGCGTCTATGACGTGCCGCCGCGCTGGTTGCTCGATCTCGCCAAGAAACACGGCCTGCTTGTGCTGGTGGATATTCCGTGGGACAAACATCTTTGTTTCCTCGACGACAAATTACGCCGCGACTCGACGCGCGAATTCGTCCGCCGCGCGGTGACGGCATGCGCGCATCATCCGGCGATCTTTGCCTACAGCATCGCGAATGAAATCCCCACCGACATCGTGCGCTGGAGCGGCGCAGCCAAGGTGGCCGACTTCATTGACGAACTGGTGCTCGAAGCGAAACGGGTTGATCCGGATTGTCTCTGCACGTTCACAAATTATCCGCCCACGGAATTTCTCCGCCCGCAGGCGCTCGACTTCGTTTGCTTCAACGTTTATCTGCACCAGCGCCAGCCGTTCAAAAATTATCTCGCCCGTTTGCAAATGCTCGCGGACGCGAAACCGCTCGTGCTTGGTGAATTCGGGATTGATTCGATCCGCGAAGGTGAGGCGCGCAAGAGCGAGATGCTGCGCTGGCAGATCGAGGAACTCTTTCGCGGCGGACTCGCCGGCGCCGTGTTGTTCAGTTTCACGGATGATTGGTTCAAGGATGGTCGGCACGTTCCCGACTGGGGCATGGGCTTGACCACGGCTGATCGCAAACCAAAAGAATCCTTTCGCGCCGTTGCGGAAATGTTCCGCGCGGCGCCACGCTTTCCGCTTCTTGCCGCGCCGAAGCCAAGCGAAGGCGGGGCGCAACAGCCCAAAGTTTCCGTCGTCGTTGCCGGCTACAACGCCGACCGCACGCTCAAGGCCTGTCTCGAATCGCTGGAAAAACTCAACTACCCGGACTACGAAATCATTCTTGTGGACGACGGCTCGACGGACGCGACGCCGCAGATCGTCGCAAATTTTCCGCGCGTGCGCTTCGTCCGACACGAACGCAATCGCGGTCTCTCCGCCGCGCGCAACACCGGCATCCGCATTGCGAAAGGCGCGATTGTCGCCTTCACCGACGCCGATTGTCGCGCGGATGAGGACTGGCTTTATTATCTCGTCGGCGATTTGCAGCAGAGCGAGTTCGCCGCGATGGGCGGGCACAATCTGCTGCCGCCCGATGATTCCGCCGTGGCCGCGTCGGTGATGGTTTCCCCCGGCGGTCCGGCGCACGTGATGTTGGATGACCGCCAGGCCGAACACATCCCCGGTTGCAACATGGCGTTCTACGCGTGGGCGCTCGCTGAGGTTGGCGGGTTCGATCCGATCTTCGCGAAAGCCGGCGACGACGTGGACATCTGCTGGCGATTGCAACAGGCGGGGATGAAAATTGGTTTCAGTCCGGCGGCGTTCGTGTGGCATTACCGTCGCTCGAACGTGGCCGCGTATCTGGAGCAACAACGCGGCTACGGCGAGGCCGAGGCGCTGCTCGTGCGCAAGCATCCGGAGTATTTCAATTCCTTTGGCGACAGCGTCTGGCGCGGGCGAATTTACACGCCGTCGAAGTTTGGCGTGTTGTTGCGCGCGCCGATTATCTATCGCGGCGTATTCGGCAGCGCGATGTTTCAAACGCTCTACAACTCGCAGCCCGCGCTGACGCTGATGCTGTTCACCACGCTCGAATATCATCTGCTCGTCGCGCTGCCGCTGTGGGTGCTGACGGCGTCTTTCAAATATCTGCTGCCGCTGGCAATCGCGAGCTTACTCGTGCCGCTTGGAGTCTGTGTGGCGGCAGGCGTGCAGGCTGATTTGCGGAAAGGCAAAACACGCTGGTGGTCGCGTCCGCTGGTGGCGCTGTTGTTTTTCCTGCAACCCATCGTGCGCGGCTGGGCGCGTTACGCGGGCCGGTTGCGCCTGCGCGTGCCACTGCCGACGGCGCGCGAGACGTTTGATTCCGTTAGCTTGAGCGATGGCGTCTTCTCGCTTAACGAAGTTCAATATTGGTCCGAACGCCGCGTCGAGCGGGTCGAGTTCGTCTCGGCGATTCTCGAAGAGTTGAATCGTCAGGGCTGGCCGCATCGTTCGGACATCGGCTGGAGCGAGTTCGACGCGGAACTTTACGGCAATCGCTGGAGCAACGTGCAACTCACGACCGTGTCCGAGGATCATCCGGGCAACCGCCAGATGATCCGCTGCCGGCTGCGCGGGCGTTGGTCGTTGCAGGCCAAGGTGATTTTCTGGTCGTTGTTCGGTCTCGAAGCGCTGGTCACGAGTTATTTCAGCAACTGGCTGAACTGGCTGGGGCTGCTGCTGCTCACACTGCCGGCGTTGGCGTACTTCCTGCACCGCCAGAAGCGCAAGCAACAAAGCCTCGTAGTCGTGTTCCTCGATCAGTTGGCGGAGAAATGGCGAATGATCAAAATTACCGCCGAGATTGCAGAAAAAGCCGCGGCAAAAAAGGCCGAAGCTGCGAAAGCGCAGCCACCGGCGGATTCACCTTTCCGTGCCCCCGACCCGCAACGGGTCGAGGGAGTCTGAGTTTTTTCTTTCGTGTGTTTCGTGTGTTTCGTGGTTCAATTCTTCCGGCATGATCCAGTATCTCGATTTGCTCCGGCACGTCCTGGAGCACGGCAAGTTCAAGGCTGATCGCACCGGCACGGGTACGTATTCCCTGTTCGGCGCGCAGGCGAGATTTCCGTTGCAGAAAAGTTTTCCGGCGCTCACGACGAAGAAACTGCACCTGCGCTCGATCATTTACGAACTGCTGTGGTTTCTTCGCGGCGAAACCAACGTGCGCTACTTGCAAGAGAACAAGGTGACGATTTGGGATGAATGGGCGGATGAGTACGGCAACCTCGGCCCGGTTTATGGAAAG
Source organism: Verrucomicrobiota bacterium (assembly GCA_004297495.1). Lineage (GTDB taxonomy): Bacteria > Verrucomicrobiota > Verrucomicrobiia > Limisphaerales > JADLHS01 > SCTL01. The sequence continues at coordinate 4,824 of SCTL01000420.1, read as the reverse complement.
CAGTGGCGACATTGGGTGAAGACCAGCCGTCACCGCAAAGCGTCCGAGTCCGCCGGCGGCCAGCCGACACTCTTTGATCTCGGTGAGTCTGAGAACGGCAACGGTGTAACTGCCATTGGCCCGCGACTGCGGAAAAGCCGCTGGGGCATTGATCAGATCGCCAAGGTGGTCGAGGAAATCAAAACCAATCCCGACAGCCGCCGGTTGATCGTCAGCGCGTGGAACGTCGCCGACATTGACAGCATGGCCCTGCCGCCGTGTCACACGATGTTCCAGTTTTACGTGCAGGAAGGCGAACTGAGTTGCCAGCTTTACCAGCGTAGCGCGGATGTTTTTCTCGGCGTGCCGTTCAACATCGCCAGCTACGCGCTGCTCACGCTAATGGTCGCGCAGGTTTGCGGACTGAAGCCCGGCGAGTTCATCCACACCTTCGGCGACCTGCACCTCTACAGTAACCACGTCGAGCAGGCGAAGCTGCAACTCTCGCGCGAGCCGCGTCCGCTGCCGCAAATGAAATTGAATCCGAAGGTGAAAAACATCGACGCCTTCAAGTTCGAGGATTTTGACCTCACCGGCTACGATCCGCACCCGGGCATCAAGGCGCCGATAGCGGTGTGATCAGTAAAAATGCAAATCCCAGACTCACAAAAGAAAGTTTACGCCCCGCGATTGGCGATGATGCTCTGGGTGTTTTTCTTTCCGCTGTGTTTTGTGCTGTTGACTTCTGGTCCGCCAGCCAAAGTTCCGGCTTACATTTTCTTCGCCTTACTCGCGGGTGTGCCCGTGATTTTGGGATCACGAGGCTACCGGGTGTTTGGGATTGTCGCGCTGGCGGTTTCCATCTGGGCCGCAGTTGACGAAAGTCGTGCGGGGGTTCGATACCAAGAACGCGGACAACAATTGCGACAAAAGGGATTAGAGAAAAAATCCTTGCCTGACGTTTCTTTAACCAACAAGTCCTCCTTGGCGCATGAATAAACAAACTTCGACTCTTCTTGGTTGGCTTCGCAAGCATCGCGGCAAATTCGCCTTGCTGTTTCTCGCGCTGGTGATTCTCCCCGTCGCCGCGATCTTCTGGGCTGACCATGTTTGCCGGTCCGCTGCGGCGGGACGGATTTTCCATTCCGTGAACGAGACGCCGCAGAACGACGTCGCGCTCGTGCTGGGCACGGGCAAGTTGACGCCGCGCGGACGGCCGAATCTGCATTTCAACCAACGCATCAACGCCGCCGTCGAGTTGTATCAGTCCGGCAAAGTGCACCACCTGCTCGTGAGCGGCGACAACCACATCAAAGGCTACGACGAACCCACCGACATGCGCGATGCGCTCATCGCCGCCGGCGTGCCGACGAACGCCATCACCTGCGACTACGCGGGCTTTCGCACGCTGGATTCCGTTGTGCGGGCGCAAACAGTCTTCGGCCTGAAGAATTTCACCATTGTCACGGAGGAGTTTCATTGCCCGCGCTCGGTATGGATTGCCCGGCAACGCGGCTTGAACGCGGTGGCATTCGCCGCGCCGGATTTGACTTCGCGCCGCTGGACGGTGCGAGTGAAAGTGCGTGAAGCTCTGGCGCGAGTGTTGTGCGGGCTTGATCTTTATCTCCTCCACACGCAACCGAAATTTCCCGGGCCAAGCGAGCCGCTGGTTCTCACCGCGAGCGCGAACTGAAGGAGCGGAACTCAAGGAGGCCGTCGTTACGGCGACGCTTTGTAGAAGCGCGCACGGAAGGCGGAAGCATTCGTGTCGATGAATTGCACCTCGCCAATTTCGTTAGTGATGGTGCCGAGGGATTGCCAGGCGGTGAAATTGGTCGTGGCGAGGATTTGATATGTGGACGGAGGATCGCCGACCAGCGTGAGCCGAAAGCCGGTGGGAGTCATCCCTTCCGCACCTTTTCTGTCCGCGCGCAGGAAGGGTTGCCCTGCGAAGTTTGCTTGAATCACTTTGCTTTGCGTCATCGCCACCGCGAGCGGATTCTGGGTGCCGCTAGCGTCACCGCTCCAGTTGATGAAATTCTGTCCGGAATCAGGAACAGGGGTGAGGGTTACTGATTGATTTGTCGGGTAGGCGTTGGCGCGAGGATTCACGTTCACACGTCCGCGTCCACTGGTCAAAACGGTCAAGGCGGCCTGGCCCGCGGGCAGAGGGCCGAAGATCGAAGAGATGGTCTGAGTGGGAGCGGTAATCGTGAAGTAGAGTGGATTGGTATTGCCGGTGGCGGCATTGCCCCAGAAGCCGAAGTAGTTGCCCAGGTCGGGAATTCCGGTGAGTTGAACTATGCTGCCGTATGCGTACACACCACCAATCGGTGAAAGTTGGATGTGTCCGTTACCAGCGACCGTAGTCGAGAGCGTGGTCCCGAAAACGGCGTAAACTGATTTATCCTGATTCATCGAAACATTGATCGCCGGATTGGTCCCGGTGGCGTCGCCCAACCAATGCAAAAAAGCGTTGCCGTAAAATGGGAGCGCCGTGAGGGTGACGGTGTCTGATTCAAGATAGCTACCGCCAGCGAATGGCGGGCTCGTGCACTTGCCATTCGATCCCGCGTGATAAATCGCCTGAATTTCTGCGGATGACAGCGCGCGATTGTAGAGCGCCACTTCGTCAATGAACCCTGCGTAATTATCAAAGGCGCCGCCAGGATAACTGCCCCCCACCATCGCGCCGATGCCAAGATCGTCATTGCCGGAATAAATTGCGCCGGTGAACGACGCCTGACCGTCGAGTACGCCATTCACATAAATCCGCAGCGTGCTTCCATCGAACGTGCCAGCCAGATGCGTCCAGGTTCCGCCGGGAATCGAAGTCGCACTCATGCAATATGGTGGATAAATTGCGCTCGTGGCGCCGCCGCTGCCATTGGGACTGATTTGAAAATAGGCTCGACCGAGATCACCCAAGCTGAGTCGGAAACTACATTGACTCCGGGAACCCACCGCGTCCCACTTTGAGACGAGTGTTGCTCCACCTTCCGGCTTTACCCACACCTCCACCGTCATGGCCGAAGTGAAATGCAAATCCACGGCATCCGGCACCCGGATTTGCCCCGAATACCCGCCGTCGAAGTGAAAACTTTGTCCTACGATTCCGTTGGAATACGTGGTGTTACCATAGGCAGTTCCCGCGTGTCCGCCGACTGCGTCCGCAGCGCTGCCTTCAGCGCGCCACCATCCCACGATTCCGGAGGGCGGGCTCACGCAATTGGCATCCGCGGACGTTGGGCTGGGATTCGTGGTGACGATTCCGCCGCCCGAGGTCGCGACCGAGAGATTGTGCTGGGTCAGCAGGACTGCGTTGATTGCGTCAGCTTCTTCGGATTGGAAAAAATCCGAGGAATAACCGATTGCACGAACCGTCGAGTTCTGCGAAACGACAAAGGGTCCCGAATAGAACGTGGAGGAAAAACTGGGTGGCGACCCGTCCAGTGTGTAGAACGATGGTCCGCCGCTGAACGCAGAATGGATGCTAAGGGTCGGGGGCGTTGCGAAATGGTAAGTGCCGGTGGTCAGCATTTGGCTGCCGAGATACAATTGAACTGACTTGATCCGCACCAAAGCCGGGGCGCTGGTGATTGATCCGCTGCGGTTCGTGATCAACACGATGTAAGTCCCGTTGTCGCCAGCCGTCGAAGTGCCGACGCTGAAAGTGGGGCCGTTGGCGCCCGCGATGTTCACACCGTTTTTCTGCCAGAAATATTTCAGCGGCGCAGTTCCGTGGGCAGTTACGGAAAGTTGAAAGCCATCGTCCACGCAACCCCGCCCGCCTTCAGATATTTTGAAATGACCAGTGTGCCGCCGCTGATTTCACGACCAATGAATGCGGCTCCGGTGCTGTCGCAAATCGCTGGCTTGGCATTTGTCCCTGTTCCGGTCCAGAAAATCTGAGGCAAGGATAAGAACCCACTGTTTCCGTTTGTGTCAAACCACCCCCGCCTCAAGTTGCTCGAGGTCGGATCTTCGATCAAAAAGAAGGCGTTGCCACCGCCGGCGTTCGCCACCCGGATTTGGCCCACGGGCGGCGTAAGATCATTATCGCCGATGAGAATCTGCCAGCGATTGCTGCCGCTGGTGGAAAAATTTCTTATCGCGTCAAACTGGTTGTTGGCATAAGCGGCAACCAACGATCCGTCATCCAAGAACATCAAATCTGTCGCCTTGTTGACATAAGCTTGCTTTCCGAACGAAGTGACCCACTGTAGAATGCCGTTTGCGTCGTACTTCGCCAGAAAGCAGGTCGGATAGCCCGGTGTCCAACTGAAGCCGCTGAAGCCGTTACTCCAACCGCCAACCAAAGTGATACCGCCGAAATTCTGGGTGCCGTCGAAGCTGCCCGTGAAATAATAACTTCCCGCGGAATCTCTTTGAGCATAAGCCGCCGGGATCGGACAGAACGCATTTGTTTCCAGAACCGACCCGCCCGCCGTGATTCGAACGACGCTTCCTCCGTGCAGCGCAAAGATATTGGACTGAACGTCCACGGCAAACGCTTGGGCACCGATGTTGGTCGTCCAAGCAAGGCCGGGAGCTTGCGCTAGCGAAAGCGTCGTCGTCAAAAGCACCACAGCGGCCAGGAGGCAAATGATAGAACTGGAAAAACCAATCCGCCGGGCGACATTCGTTGAACTCACGGGAATCCTTTCGCTTGGTCCGATGCCGAAACTATCATGCCCCTCCCCCCATTGACGGCAAGTGACAATTTGAAGAATCTGCCGCCCCATCCCGCGTTGACGATTTGCACCCAAACCGACAGCCTGCGCGGAGTGAAACCGTTCAAAGCCATCGCCGCCATGTCGCTCAACCGCGTGATTGGTGCGGGGA
>SCTL01000419.1 GCA_004297495.1 Verrucomicrobiota bacterium | reverse complement strand
CGCGATGCGATCTACACGTTGCAGCCGCAGCTCGTGTCGCCGGACTTCGACGAACTGTTCACATTCATCCGACTGCGGATGCGCCGGCGCACGTTGCTGTTTTTTCTGACCGCGCTCGACGATCCGGTCATCTCGGAAAGTTTTGTGCGCAACATTGATCTCGTCCGCCGGCAGCATCTGGTGATGGTGAACATGATCCAGCCGCCGGGCGTTTCGCCGATGTTCTCGAATCCGAACGTGGCGTCGCTCGATCAGCTTTACGAACATCTCGGCGGACATTTGCAATGGCAGAAACTGCGCGAACTGGAAAAAGTATTGAAGCGCCGCGGCGTGCAGTTCTCGCTGCTGGGCAACGAGCGCCTCAGCGCCGAACTGGTCTCGCAATATCTCAACGTGAAGCGGAGGCAGTTGTTGTGATCATTGACCTGCAACGCTTCGTCGCCGTCGAGCGGCCGCACTGGTCGGACCTGGAAAAGATGCTCGCGCATCTCGAAGCCGAGCCGAACGCTACGCTGCCGCTCGACAAGCTGACGCGCTTTCACGAATTGTACGAGCGCGCCTCGGCGGACCTCGCGAAGCTTACCACGTTTTCTTCCGAACCGGAGACACGCCGCTATCTGGAAAACCTGGTGTCGCGGGCCTACGGCGAGATTCACGAAACCCGCGAGCGCCGCACGCGGCTCGCGCCGATGAAATGGTTCTTCCAGACGCTGCCGCAGACATTTCGCCGGCACATTCGCGCGTTTCAACTCACCGTGGCCATCACAATCGCCGGGTGCGCGTTCGGCGGGGCTTCGTTGATGTTCGATCCGGAGTCCCGTCACGCGACGATGGCGTTCGGTCACGATCAATTGACACCCGAGGAACGCGTGCGGCAGGAAGAAGAGTCGAAAGGCGAGCGATTGAGCGGTCAGAAAACTTCCTTCTCCGCCTACTTGATGACGCACAACACGCGTGTCTCGATCTTCACGCTGGCGCTGGGCATGACGTGGGGCGTGGGCACGATCATCTCGCTCTTTTACAACGGCGTCATCATGGGCTCGATCAGCGTGGACTACATTCAAGCGGGCCAGACAAAATTCCTGCTCGGCTGGTTGCTGCCGCACGGCGTGATTGAGATTCCCGCCATCCTCATCGCTGGTCAGGCGGGATTGGTTTTGGCGGGCGCGCTGATCGGCTGGGGCAAACGCACGCCGCTCACGGCCCGACTCCGCGCCGTCTCGCGCGATCTGGCCACGCTGATTTTCGGCGTGGCGATCCTGCTCGTGTGGGCGGGATTCGTTGAGGCGTTCTTCTCGCAATATCACGCGCCGGTGCTGCCTTACGAAGTGAAGATTGCGTTCGGACTCGTCGAACTGGGATTGCTGTGGGTGTTTTTGGCGAAGTCAGGAAGCTCGCACCCTGACTCCGTAGCGGCGACTCGGGAGAGCGCCGCCATTCCCACTGAAAACAATCAGCGGCGCTCTGCCGAGACGCCGCTACGCGAAACGAAATGAAATCCGCCACGTTGCAAATTCGGACGGTCGAAGGCGTGGTGTTCGCGCAACTGCTCGCCGGGCCGGTGACGCGTTGTCTCGCGTGGTGCGTGGATTTACTTTGCATTCTGGCCGTGTTCATCGTGCTGGGCAAACTGAGTTCAGTGCTCGTCGTGTTCAGTCAGAACTTCGCGACGGCCTTCGTTACGCTCGGGTTTTTCGTCCTCAGCATCGGCTACGGCATCGCATGCGAATGGGGCTGGCGCGGGCAGACCGTCGGTAAAAAACTTTTCCACCTGAGAGTCGTGGACGCCGAGGGGTTGCGATTGCAATTCAACCAAGTCGTCACGCGCAACCTGCTGCGCTTCGTGGATTCGCTGCCGCTGTTTTATTTCGTCGGCGGACTGGCGTGCTGGTTCAGTCCGAAATGCCAGCGGCTCGGCGATCTTGCGGCGAACACCATCGTCATCCGCAATCCGCGCGTGACCGAGCCGGACCTCGATCAACTGCTCGCCGGCAAATTCAATTCGCTGCGCCAGTTTCCGCACCTCGCCGCGCGGCTGCGGCAGAACGTTCCGCCCGCCGAAGCGGCAGTCGCGTTACAGGCGTTGCTGCGGCGCGATGAGTTCGATCCGGTGGACCGCGTGGAATTGTTCGCCGAACTCGCCGCGCACTTTCGCGCGAAGGTGAGTTTTCCGCCGGAGGCCACCGACGGCATCGCGGACGAGCAGTATTTGCGAAACGTCGTGGACATTGTTTATCGCGCGCGCGACGGCAGCCGCGCACAGGCGGTGGCGGTTTAGGTTGCCGCTCGACAACCCGGCCCGGGTTTCTCATTATCAGATTGCACGCGTCGCCGCGCGCGCCCGAACCGAACTTATGGATCAACCACCGCCCGTACCCGAAACTCAGACTCCGCCGTCGGTGCCGCCGACAGTTCCGGGGACATCGCTGCCCGCGCGGTTGATGAACGTGTTCGCCACGCCGAGCGACGTGTTTGCCGAAGTCATCGCCACGCCGAAATCCTCCGGCAACTGGCTCGCCCCCGCGTTGGTGTCCTCGCTCGTCGGGATCATCGCCGCTTTCGTCATGTTTTCGCAGCCAGCCATCGTGCAAAAAACTCGCGAGCAACAGGAGGCCGTCTTTGAAGCAAAATTCGAGAAAGGCCAGATGACGCGGCAACAAGCGGATCAGGCCGAGGCGATGCTGGCAAAGTTTATGTCGCCGACTTTGCTCACCATTTTCGGCTCGGTCGGTGGAGTCATAGTCAGTTTCGTCCGCGTGTTCGGTTGGGCCTTCGTTCTTTGGCTGCTGGCAAAGATTTTTCTGAAAACAGATTTGAATTTTATGAAGACTGCCGAGATCACCGGGCTGGCCGGCATGATTGCGGTGCTGGGCATGATCATCTCGATGTTGTTGACGATCAATCTCGGCAAGATGGGCGCGACTCCCAGCCTCGCCCTCGCCGTCGGCGATTTCGATCCCAAGAGCAAAACCCACCTCCTGCTCGGCGCGGTGAACGTCGTGAACTTCTGGGAAATGGCTGTCCTCGGTCTGGGCCTGGCGCGGTTGGCCCGGGTCTCCTTCGCGCGCGGGACGCTTCTGGTGCTGGGGTTCTGGGTGATCTTCGTGCTCCTGGCCATTGCGGTCGGGGTCGGAACGATGGCCTTATGAGTTCCATGGCGGAATGATTTTCCATGATTCAAGTGAAACATTTTGACGTGATCGGTGTCTATGCAATGAAGGGCATTCAACATGGCTAACCCAAAGAAACGGCG
>SCTL01000418.1 GCA_004297495.1 Verrucomicrobiota bacterium | reverse complement strand
CGACCAACTGGTTCCGTCCTGAGAAGCGTAGCTGGTAATGACGTTGCCTTTGCGTTCGATCTTGAGCCAGTAAGGCAGCGGGAGTGGAAGGCCCTGCGAACGTCTCGCCCAATTGCTGCCGCCCCAAGTTACGGTCCAACCGGTGGCGCGGGCCTCGATCAAATTGCCAATGGACTCGGTGGGCGTGATCGAAATCCAGGAGCGCTGTGAAATGGTGCCGATCAAATTGTCGCGGATCATCAAACCCATCTTGCCGTTTTGTGAGCCTGACCAAGTGACCGAGGTGACCTGGGCAACCATCGCACAGTCACCGGTCATCGCCTGGTAAGCAAACTGACAGTCGTCCGCACCGTCCGTCCACACTCCACCTCCGAGCCCGGTGACCGTCCATACCCCGTTCACGTAAGATGAGCTGCGTCCATCGGTCTGCGTGCCGAGAGTGGTCAGGGTCAACCCGCTCGACGCGAGCGAAACAGGCGGACGAGGATCGGGCGGCGGCGGGGTGGCCGTGATGAAGTCTGCGGTCTTGGCGAACATGAAGTTGCCGCCATGCACACCCTGCTCTTGAATCTTCCGGTCAATCCAAGGCGTCGCGAGGCCAAAACGATTTTTGTAGGCGTTTTGAAGGAGGTAATAGACGCCCCGGTCCTGGCTGTTCGTCCCGCCTGCATTCTGATAGTAGTTATAATCCACAGTGCCGTAAGGAACGAAGGGCGTGTCAATACTAGAGGTATTGCGAGCGTGATATTCGCCCGCAGCGAGCAACCGGTTGTCCAATTCGGAGAAGAGATCAATGCCTTGCTTCCAGATGATTTCGGCGGTGAGGGTGCGGGCGAGAAGGTCATTGAAAGCGTGACCCCAGTCGCGGCCCGTCTCGCCCATTTGTCCGGTGGCCAGAATGTTGGGCAGGCCCGAGCCCGGATAGTTGCGGAAGACATCAACGACATGGTTGAACATGTTGGTATCGTCGCAGAAGACGGCGATCACGGCGCCGGCGACGAGGTTGAGCGAGCCTTTGTTGGCGGGACCGGAAATGTTGTAAGGCGCAGCGGTGGCGGGCCAGAGGACGTTTTTGAAGTAGTTCTGGACCGTGATCGTATCCTGCTGCGTCCATCCCGGCCAGGTGCCGCGCAGGATGCTCGCACCGCCGCCGTAGGCAATGGCGTAGTCGCCCAGGTCGAGACCAGATTCCTGGCCACCGAAGCTCTTTTGCGTGGTCGCCCATGCGATAAGGATGTCGCGGGCTTTTTGGGCGTAATTGGTATTGCCCGTGAAATACCACATCCTCGCGAGATTATTGACGGCGTTCATGTCGTTCCGCCAAGGCCAGAGATTCACGTTGGGGTTGCGTTTCACCTCCTCGAACGGGCCGCCCATGACGTAGCCGAGCTGGGATTTTCCATCAGCCGCCAGCGCGGCGAAGCCAGACTTCCAAGGCTCCTTGTCGAGGTTGGCCTTGATGGTGTCCAACTCGTGGAGAGTGGTCGGAATGCAGGGATGGGTATATGCCCGGGCGCTCAACGCCAGGCAGGAAAAGACGACCGCGATGGCCAAGGAGACATACACCTGGCGGAGTAACTGCACACACAGCTTATGATTACGGCACATGATGACTTCACATACCCATGCGAATTTTCGGGGGCCGTTCGCCTCAATTATTTTAAAGGATTCTCAAGGCTCGCCTCCGCTTCGCGTGCCAACAACCGGGCCAAGAACCAGTCAAAGGCTATGTCCGCAGTCGCAAACGGAGTTTTGAAATTCTCTGCAATGACTTGCTGGCATTTGACCAGCTCCGCCTGGGCCTCGTCATCCCGGCCCAGTTGATGATCCGCCATCGCGAGGATTGCCTGCATGCTGGCCACTCGCGACATGTTGGGGCCGGTGGCGATTTTCAGACCGAGCGTGCTCCAGTTGGCGGCTTTGGTGTAATCGCCGCCGCGATAATTCAATAACGCCAGCGCCATACACCGCCATGGCACGGTGTCGTTGTGAGGAGCGGATAGAATGTTGGTCGGAATGGACTGCTCGATGCGATTGGCCAAGGGGGCCAGACTGGCCAACAGCTCCGGGCTGGGCGGCAGCAGCAGACTGTTCTTGACGATGCGTTCGGTGATAATCAGATCGTTAATGTTTCCGAATCGTTTGATGGGTTCGCGGCAGAAATTTTCGTAAGCCTCACGCTCGCCCAGTTCCGCCAAGACCACGGCATATCGGGTGTAATCCCGGGAGGAAACCGGCGTGCGCTCGAACTGGGTCAAACGCACGACCACAGAGTAATATTCGGCGGCACGCCTCCAATTACCCTTTTGCGCAGCCCAGTCGCCGAGCGGACGAAACACCTCCATCCCCACGTCGGCCGCATCCGAAGAAGGAAGGGATCCAATCAGAAGGTCCGCTTTTTCGAACTGGTTCTTTTCGATCAGCGATATGGCCTGCGCAATGATTTCACGAGCCTCGGCTTTCCGGCGCAACTGCGCCTCAAATTCACGTCCTCGCTGCGCTTCGTGCCTTGCTTCGCGCTCTTTGAAGAACAACCAGGTGGAGGTGCCGAATCCGGCAATCAGGGCCAGACTGATCGCCGCCGCAGATACGAAAACCGCCCGGTTTCGGCGGACCAGCTTTTGAAAACGGTATAGCCGGCTAGGCGGTCGCGCCACAATGGGTTCGTTGTCGAGATAGCGCTGAACATCCAAAGCCAGGGCATTCGCGGTTTGGTAACGCCGGTTTCGGTCCTTCTCCAGCGCCTTCATCACAATCCAGTCCAGATCGCCTTTCAAGAGCAGCCGCAATCGTGGCGGCTCGATCCGGCGATGCATGGCGGTTTGCGTCAATTCATCCGCGTTCAACCCGGCGACTTTGGTGGAAGGTCGCAGCGGCTCGCGCTCCCGCAACGTTCGCCGCATCTCAATCAATCCGGCTTGGAGAAGTTCCTTCTGGTCGAACGGCTGCCGGCCAGTCATCAGCTCATAAAGCAGCACCCCCAGGCTGTAAATGTCGCTGCGCGTGTCAATGTCCAGCGCGCTCATTTCCGCCTGCTCCGGACTCATATACGCCGGCGTGCCGATGAATTGTTCATAGGCGGTAAACACCGTCAGGTCCGTCAGCCGCTCTCCGCCCGTCGCCTTGGCAATGCCGAAATCAATCACCTTGGGCACCGGCACGCCGTCGTGCATCGTCACGAGGATGTTCGACGGTTTGATGTCCCGGTGGATGATGCCCTTTTGGTGCGCGTGCTGGACGGCCAGGCAAACTTGAATGAACAGGTCGAGCCGCCGGCGCAGGTCGCAGTTATTGGCGTCAGCCCATTCGGTGATTTTCGTCCCCCGCACCAACTCCATGACGAAATACGGACGTCCAGATTCTGTTGAGCCTGCTTCGAGCACGCGGGCGATGTTCGGATGATCCATCAAGGCCAGGGCCTGTCTCTCTGCATCGAACCGGGCGATGACGTTCTTTGTGTCCATTCCCAGCTTGATGACCTTGAGCGCCACCCGCCGCCGCACCGGTTTCTCCTGTTCCGCCATGTAAACCACACCGCATCCGCCCTCGCCAATTTTCTGCAGCAATTTGTAAGGACCAACCGTCATTCCGAGAACATCGTCCTCCGGTTCCCTTTTAGGCCCGCTCGCACCAACTCCAACCTTCTCCTCAATCGCCTTGGACAGTTCGTCCATCGGAAGCCGCGCAGCGACGCCGTCCTCGAAAGAGGCGAAAAAAACGTCCACGTCCCGCTGCGCCGCGAGCAGCTCTTCCACCATTGAGCGCAACGCCGCATCCCCACCACACTCGCGGTCCAGCAGCTCGCTGCGGCCCGACGGCGATCCGGCCTTGAGCGCGGAACAGAAGATCCGCTCCGCTTTTTCTGTCAGTGCTTCACTCATCCAGTTCTCAAGGATTCATGCGAAACGAGAGGGACATTCCGCATCACAAAATTGGCGTTCAAAGCCCGCGTTGGATTTTTTGAAACAACCACGTCCGGGCACATTCCCAATGCCGGTCCACCGTGCTCTTGCTGACCTGCAGCATCTCGGCCACTTCGTTGTTGGTCATCCCGGCAAAAAATTTCAAGACCACCACGCGAGCCCGTTCTGAATTGACCCGCTCCAGTTCCTCCAGCGCTTCGTTAATCAACAAAATTTTCTCATCCGGCGTCGCCTCGGCCAGATCCAAATCCTCGATGTTCAACCGCTGCTGCCTGCCGCCCCGTTTCAATCCCGCCTTGCGCCGCGCGTGCTCGACCAGGATTCGCCGCATCGCTTCCGCCGCCGCGCCGAAGAAATGCGCGCGGTTCTGCCACGTCTGGTCTTCGACCTTGATCAAACGCAACCACGCTTCATGCACCAATGCCGTGGGCTGGAGTGTGTGCCCCGCCGACTCCCGCAACATGCGCGCCGCCGCCAGTTTTCGCAGCTCGTTGTAAACCAGCGGCAGCAGTTCCTCCGTGGCCTGCTTTTCGCCGCGTCCAACGGCTTGCAAGATCAAGGTGACGTCCTTCATGCGCTGGAAAACCATCGCACAATCCTCAACCTATTGTCCACCCTGCCCACAGCCCTGATTCCGGCAAATTGGCCCCCGATGAAATCCAAAGTCCAAACCCTGCTCAAACCGCTCCGTTCGTGCGGCGGCCAGACCCAACTGCGAATTGCCGCCACACTGCCATTCCGCGCCAACTGTAATTCGATGCGCGCTGGAAGTTGTCACGAGGGTTCGATTCCCTTCACCCGCTCCACTAAGCTTCGGCAACTCGCACGATTGTGCAGGAAAAGTGCAGGGAGATTTCTCAATCTCCAATCCATTCCTGTCGCATTTAAGTTTCACTCCCGTGGCAGCGTGTTGACATTAAAATTGCTTCCGAGGATTCAGACAGAAACGCCTCGAGGTGTAACAATCATGGAACCACGCAGCGTCCACAGTCGTTTCGCCACCGGGAAAGTGGTGTTACGAGAATCAGATCAAAGCTCAAAATAAATTGCGGAGTGGGCCGGAAGCCAACCGGGAGCAGAATGGACTTGCTGAATTCTTTTGCTGGAGGCGATGCCGCTGAGGTCCACCGGATTAGAGCGATGGTTCACTACAAGAAGATGTTTTCCAAAACGCGCGAACTCCACCTCCTTGATCGGCGGAATCGGCGCGAGTGGTGATCGGCCGGCGAGTGCGGCGACGGGAGTTGCCTTGAGCAGCACCACGGGGTGCATCTCGCGTTTGCCGTATTGCGGAGGCACAATCGGCATCGTGCGCCGGGAGTAGCTGTGACCGTACTGAAAGCCGAACGAGAACACTTTGCCTTCGCCGAGGTCCGTTTGCACGAGGGCGGTTTTGCCGGACTGGATGTATTTGCCAAGCGCCTTGCCACTGCGGTATGCGACCGTTGACCAGCCGTGTGGAATGATTTCCTCGTCCCACTGAATGCAGTCGAACGCGACCATTTCTTCCTGGATGCCGAAGGCGCGTTTCGCCAACTCGCAGTGCGGCCCGTGGAAAACCGTGCCGCCGTCGCCAACAAACCTTTTCACCGCCGCTTCCAGCGCTGCGTTTTCTCCCAAGTCGTAAAGCGAATTGGTCGGCACAACGAGATGCTGGTAATCTTTCAACGCGCCCGCCGTGACTTGCTCGGGATGCACGATGTCCACGTGCCAGCCGAGGTCGGTGAATTGCGAGTACCAGCCGAGCAAATCCATGCGATGCCGTCCCTCGACATCCACTTCGAGCGGTTCGTAAAGACTCATCTCAGCGGGAAAAAGCAACGCAACTTCCTGCGCGCGCGGCGCGGCGAGCAGCGGTATCACCTCGGCGGCCCAGCGATTCCCCGCACGCAACGAATCCTTGAACGTCTCGTCCATGCGATACATC
>SCTL01000417.1 GCA_004297495.1 Verrucomicrobiota bacterium | reverse complement strand
TGGTGGTGGCGAGGCCGGTCAGTTCGATGCCGTCGCTGTTGTTGCCCGCGATCAAATTACCCGCGCCCGACGCCGTGCCGCCGATGACGTTCGCACCCGCACCGGTGACGAATACGCCGTCGCCCACATTGCCGATGTCGCTCGTGCCGTTCAGGCCGGCGCCGAGAATGTTGCCGAGAACTTGATTGCCCGTCGCCGCCACGCCGTTGATTTCCACGCCGTCGCCGTTGTTGCCGGAGATGACATTGCGCGACGCGGTCGCGGTGCCGCCGATCACGTTGTTGGGCGAAGCGGAAATCAAAATGCCATTGCCGCCGTTGGCTGCGGCCAATCCTGCGCCCGTGATGCCGATGAGGCAACCGGCGACCGTGTTTGAGCCGCCACCTGAAATCTCGATGCCGTCGCCACCGGTGCCGGTGAAGCCCGTGATGTTCAGCCCGCGCACGATGCAATTGCTGTGTGTGATGGTGATCCCATTCGCGCCCGAGCCGGCGCTCGGGCCCGCGATGCGCACGAGCACCGTGCCGTTAAAGATGGTGGAGGATGTGTTGGCCGCCGCGCCGGATTGCGTGTAGCCGTCAATCGTGACGGTGTCGGTGATCGTCGGCAGCGCGGACGCCGGCGTGATCGTGGTGGAAAGATTTGTGATGGCAAACTGGATCGTGTCGCCGGCGGAGATGTTGGCGTTGGCTTGCGTGATGGCGTCGCGCAACGAACCCGCGCCACTGTCATTCGTGTTGACGACGGTGTAGGTCGTGCCGCTCACGGTGCTTTGCGCATAGACATTCGTCGCGAACTCAGAGGTGTTGCCGAACGGATCGGTGGCCGTCGCCGTGATGAAGCGCCCGGACAGAGCCGCGGGCATGGAGGCGATGAAAGTCACGTTGCTGTCGGCGGCGGACGTGACGTTACTTGAGCCAAGATAGTATTGCCCTTCCCCGTTTCCGCCGGTGTCGCCGGTGAGATTCGCGTAAAAATCAATCACGTAGTCGGTGGAGGGCCGGCTGTTGAGCGAACCGTAGATCAAAGTTTCCGTGGGCGAATTTGTGGCGGCGGTCAGCAGCGGAAAATTCTGGAGATTGTTCGCGCCGGTGTCGGGATCGCCGAGGTCGTTGGCGAGAATGCCGTCCGCGCCGAGATCAATGCCGAGATGATTCGCCGTCGTGCCGTTCGAGAAGATTGAATTGCCGCGCAGGAAATTGTTCGTGCTGGAAACATTGGCGGCAATGTTGATGCCGTCCTGCGTGTTGAACGCGATGGTGTTGGCCTCGCCTGCCGAGACGCCGCCGACGGTGTTGCTGCGCGAGTTGCTGGTGATGAGCACGCCGTGGACGCTGTTGTTCAGACTGCTTGTGCCGGTGGAGTCCGTGCCCAGAAAATTTCCGCGCACGATATTATTGGTCGAGTGCAGTCCGCTCAACTCCACGCCGCTGCTGTTGTTGCCGGAGATCACGTTGCCCTCGCCCGCGACCGACCCGCCGATGATCGCGCCGCTGCCGCCGTTCACGAAAACACCGTCCGCA
>SCTL01000416.1 GCA_004297495.1 Verrucomicrobiota bacterium | reverse complement strand
AGTCACCCGCCACAAAAACGCCCGGCACATTTGTAGCCGCGCCGGACTTCGGTATCACGTAACCGTTTTCGTCGAGATCAATCTGGCCCTTGAAAATCTGCGTGCTCGGCACGTGACCGATGGCGACAAAAAGTCCGGCGCAATCAATCGTAGTCTCGGCGTGAGTCTTCAAGTTCTTCACGCGCACGCCGGTGACTCTGTCCTGCTTCACATCCAGCACATCCGTCACGACGGAATCCCAGACCGGTTTGATCTTCGGGTTTGCGAGCGTCCGGTCGGCCATGATCTTCGAGGCGCGCAACGAATCGCGGCGATGAATCAAATAAACCACCGAGCCGAAGCGGGTCAGATACGTGGCTTCCTCACACGCCGAATCGCCGCCGCCCACGACGACGAGCGGGTGATTGCGGAACATCGGCAACGCACCGTCGCACGTGGCGCAGTAAGTCACGCCTTTGTTCTCCAGCTTGTGTTCGTTGTCCAAGCCGAGATGCCGATGACTCGCGCCGGTGGCGATGATCACGGTCTTGGTTTCCATCCGTTCGCCGTCCACCGTGAGCACGAAGGGCCGCTTGGAAAAATCCGCTGCCTCGGCCGTGCCGAAACTGGTCTTGGCCCCGAATCGCTCGGCCTGCTTCTGCATGCGCGTCATCAATTCGAAACCGTCCACGCCTTCGGGAAAGCCCGGAAAGTTTTCCACGATGGTCGTGGTGGTGAGCAAGCCGCCGGGCTGCCGCCCAGTGAGCACGAGCGGTTGCAAGTTTGCCCGCGCCGAATAAAGCGCGGCGGTCCAGCCGGCGCAACCCGATCCGATGATGACGACATTTTCCATAGCGGCGCGCAAAGTAGATTCGGAACGCGCGCTTGGCAAGAAACCAAAATGAAAAAGCCACGCGCGCGGCGTGGCTTGAAAGTTAGAACCGACGGCGCGGCTCAGAATTTCTGTTTGATCGCGTCCATGATGCCCGTGGACTTGGCCCGGTCGCCGACGACACCGACGCGCACCCGGATTTCAGTCACGTTGCTGGAGAGCTTGTTCAGTGTGACCACAGCCTTCTCGTCGCCCGCTCCGCGGAAAGTGATCTTCGTCCGCAACGCGTCCTTGTCCATCTCGGTCTGGGCGTAGCCAAGGCTCTTCATCGCGGCTTGCGTCGCGCTGATGGCTTTCTCGTAGCTCACGGCCTCGCTGGACTTCAATTCCCCGGAATACCAGGCGTACCCGCCCGCGCCGGCGGCCGCGCCGACGAACAGGATGCAACCCGTGCCCAACACGGAAATCAAACCGGCGATTAAAAGCAGCAGAAATTTATTTTTCATGCGCCCCTTTGTAGCCGACCCCAATCACGAAGTCCAGCGGACGAATCAAATAACTTTCTCCGGGGAGTTCCGCGCGCTGGAAAGCCCAGTCTTGATTTCCGCGGGCAACCACCAGCGCAGGAGCGGTTCGGTCATGGCCGTCGTCAGCAACGCCATCAAGACCAGCATCGTGAACAATTCGCGATTCAACAATCCAAGATCAAGCCCCACGTTGATCGCGACCAGGCCCATCAAGCCGCGCGTATTCATGAGCGCGGCGATGGACGCGGCCTCGCGGACGGGTTGGCCCGTCATTCGCGCGGCGAAGAAACAGCCGCCGACTTTTCCGAACACGGCTGCGAGCAACACCACTCCACACGCCAGCCAGGCCAGCGGCGTTTTCAGTCCGCCGATTTCCGTGTTCAACCCGGTGTTCGTGAAAAAGATCGGCACCATCGCAACCAGCACGAAGTCGGAAAGCTTTTCACGCCACGCTTTGACCAGTTCCAACTCCTGGTGCAACGCCACACCAAACAAAAACGCGCCGAAGATCGCGAACACGCCCAGCCGGTTGGTCACAAGGCAACAGCCGAAGAGCACGATGAGCAGCAGCGCGAGGAAAGAAGCGGACATTCCGCCATCTTCGCGCCGCCCAAATTTACTG
>SCTL01000415.1 GCA_004297495.1 Verrucomicrobiota bacterium | reverse complement strand
CCGCCGTTGTCCGTGTAGATGTCCACGAACCGCCCGCCGTATTTGTCCGACCACGCCAGAAAATTTTCCGTGCCGCCATACAGCGCGTCGAACAGCCAGACTTCCCGCACGCGCTCACTCACTCCGCCGCGATCCACAATCGCCGCCGTGACCTTGTAGCCGCCGCTGTGCGCCGAGAGAATGATGTTGCCCATCGTGACCGGCGCATCGCCCGCCACCCGTTCGCGTTGGAGAAACGAAGTCAGTTCGCCGATGAACTTCTTGAAGCCATCCGCGTCCTCCAATTTGCCGTCGCTGGAATCCGCCGCGTCGCGCGGGCCTTGCGGGACGACGAGCACGGCGTTGCGCCCGCTCTCGACGAGTTGCTCCGCGAGCTGGAACTGCTTGAACACATTCGTCACGTTGTTGCGCCAGCCGTGGAAATGCACGACCACATCCACGCGCCCGGTCGAGTGAAAGTTTTTGGGAATGAAGATGCCCACCGAACTGTCGCTGTAATGCTTCGCCGCTGGAAACATTTCCTCTTTGTATTTGTGTCCGTCGGCCCGGCTCGGATGCGGATACGGCGCCGAAACAAATTGCGTAATCGTCAGGCTTCCCAAGGTTGGTTCAATGAGCGCGGTCGGTTCAGCCGCGCGCAGCAACGACGGCGCGCACAACAGACAAAGGAGCAGAGGCTTCATGGTTTCGCCCAGTCGAACATCCCGCCGGACTTTTGTAAATCGGGTTTTCAACCGCGCACGATCTCGCCGCACAGACCTCTTTGCCCTTGCTGCAAAATTTTCATTTGCCCATGCTGGCGCGTAATGGCGGAGCGACACGTTCAAATTCTGTTTTGCCAAACCCGGCGCCGAACGGCCCGCCGATTTTTCCAACCAGCCGGTCGAGGGCCGCACTTTGGAGTGCGCGGACTTGTCCGCGCTTTCGGCAGGCGACTTGTCGCCGTCGAACGCGACACAGGCGGACAACTTGTGGCACGGCCCGCTGCACGCGGCCCTGCTTTGGCGACTCGTCGCCAAAGCGGCGAAAGCGGTGACAAGTCACCGCACTCCAAAACGCCGCCGATTTTTCCAGCCAGCCGGACGAGGGCTGCACCGTGTCCGTGTGGAAACGGGTCAAACCCGCGCCGCCGACCCCGGAGCGGAAATGAAAGTAGAGGCGAAAACTGGAAACCGGATTGGCTGCAAAGTTTGAACCCGACTTGAATGTTGGGCAGTCTTCTGACACCCATGCACGTTACGGATGAATTCGTCGAGGCGGCAATGGCAATTTGCTTTTGGGCTGTGCCGGTAGTCATGGCCGCAGGGGCAGCTTGGCCGATTTTCTTTCCGCCGCGAATAATCCGCTCGTGGCCGTATTTCACGCGGCCTTTGCTCGGCGTGCTTGTCGCAGAAGCGGCTGTTTACGTCCTCTTGTATGGTGTTGTCCGTCCACTCATTGATGCGCAGGTCGCGGCACACCACGGCAACATTATTTTGGATTACCCCGTGGACATGCTTCCTCCAATCGCTCTCTTCGTCGCCGCTATTGTCATCTCCTACTTTCTGTTTGGCATCCACGCCGTCCGTCGCTTGATACGTCAAGCCTGACTCGCTGCGATTGGCCGCCGCTCTGCCGAGAGGCACGCTCCGTTTCAACGCTTCAACGTTTCACCGCTTCCCCGAAACGCCGTTTCCCCTTGCCGCAAAATTTTCGTTCACCCATCCTGACGCGCGATGGCTGAGCGACCCGTTTCCACTCTCAACAAACCCGATGCCGCACTCGAATTGACGCTGCGGCCCTCGCTCTTTTCCGAGTTCACCGGCCAGCCCAAGGTCAAGGAGCGACTCGAAATCGGCGTCGCCGCCGCCCGGCAGCGCGGCGAGGCGCTCGATCACATCCTGCTCAGCGGCCCGCCCGGCCTCGGCAAAACCACGCTCGCCAACATCCTCGCCAAGGCGATGGGCGCGAGCTTCAAAAGCACCAGCGGCCCGACCATCGAGAAAGCCGCCGACCTCGCCGGCCTGCTCACCAATCTCGAAGAGGGCGACGTGCTGTTCATTGACGAAATCCATCGCCTGCAAAAAACCATCGAGGAATATCTCTATCCCGCGATGGAGGATTTCAAACTGGACATCATCATTGACCAGGGCCCGAACGCGCGCAGCGTGCGGCTGAATCTGCCGCGCTTTACGCTCATCGGCGCGACGACGCGCAGCGGGTTGCTCACCGCGCCGTTGCTCACGCGCTTTCCCGTGCGCGAGCGGCTCGATTACTACGTGGCGGAGGATTTGCACAAAATCGTCGTGCGCTCGGCGCGGTTGCTCAACGTGGAGATTGACGAGCAGGGCGCGCATGAGATCGCCCGGCGCAGTCGCGGCACGCCGCGCATCGCGAACAATCTGCTGCGCCGCGTGCGCGACTTCGCGCAGGTGCGGCACGATGGCCGCATCACCGGCACGGTGGCCGACCGCGCGCTGGCGATGCTGGAGATTGACCAGAACGGGCTGGATGAAATGGACAAGCGCATCCTCGAAACGATCGTCTTGAAGTTTGGCAACAAACCGGTGGGCGTGAATTCCCTCGCCGTCGCGGTCGGCGAAGAGCCGGACACGATTGAGGAAGTCTATGAGCCTTACCTCATCATGGAGGGCTACCTTCAACGGACGCCGCAAGGCCGCGTGGCGACCGAACTGGGTTTCAAAACGCTCGGCTTAAAGTCTCCAAGCAGAGGGCAAACCCAAATGGATTTACCACGCCGCGATTGATCGGAAGGCTTCGCAATTTTGAGCTGGTCAGCCGGGTGCTGTTCCGAAGGAACATCTGATAATAGCCCGGCATTTAAATGCCGGGGAACGCAAACTACGATACTAAGTCCCGAAGGGACGGTTGACATAAA
>SCTL01000040.1 GCA_004297495.1 Verrucomicrobiota bacterium | reverse complement strand
CACAAAATCGAAACGCCCGTCGGCATCGTCACTGCCACGCTGCACGAGAACGGCGAAGTTTCCGTGGCGAACGTCCCGAGTTATCGCAAAGCCAAAGCCGTGACCGTGGACGTTCCCGGCGTCGGCAAAATCACCGGCGATGTCGCGTGGGGTGGCAACTGGTTCTTTCTCGTCAGCGAACATGGACGCGAACTCGCGCTGGCCAATGTTGAATCCCTCACCGATTTCACCTGGCGCATCC
The DNA here is from genome assembly GCA_004297495.1 of Verrucomicrobiota bacterium. Classification (GTDB taxonomy): domain Bacteria; phylum Verrucomicrobiota; class Verrucomicrobiia; order Limisphaerales; family JADLHS01; genus SCTL01. The sequence goes on along the minus strand of SCTL01000040.1, from coordinate 3,864 downwards.
GGCAGGCGGTGAACGCGCAGGGTTTTCCCGAAGTGGATCACGTTGAACTGTTCGGCCCGCCGCAAACGCCGGGCGCGCACTCGCGGAATTTTGTTCTCTGCCCCGGCAAAGCCTACGACCGCTCGCCCTGCGGCACGGGCACCAGCGCGAAACTTGCGTGTCTCGCCGCTGACGAAAAACTTGCTGAAGGCGAACCGTGGATTCAGGAAAGCATCCTGGGCAGCCGCTTCACTGGAACATTCCGCTGGCTCGACCGCGCGCGCGGAGAAGTGTCGCCAATCATCAGCGGGTCAGCGCACGTGAACGCCGAATCCACTTTGCTCCTCGACGAGCGCGATCCATTTTGCTGGGGCATCCGTTGAGACCGTGAGCAAACACATCCTCATCATCGGCGCGGGCGTGGTCGGACTTTCAACCGCTTACTACTGCGCGCGCCGTGGGCATCGCGTCACCGTGCTCGACCGCAACGGCGCGGAGCGCGACGGCTGCTCCTTCGGCAACGCGGGCATGATTGTACCGAGTCACTTTGTGCCGCTCGCCGCGCCCGGCATGGTGGCGCTCGGGTTGAAGTGGATGTGGAATCCCGAATCGCCGTTCTATATCAAGCCGCGACTCGATGCTGACTTGTTCGATTGGGCGATCAAATTCTGGCGCGCGGCGAATGAGGAACATGTTCGCTGCAGCGCGCCGCTCATTCGCGATTTGAGCTTTGCCAGTCGGGCGTTGTTTGAAGAGCTCGCCGCGTTGCCGCAAACTGATTTTGGTCTGGTTACGAAGGGGCTGGTGATGCTTTGCAAAACTCAACACACGCTGGACGAGGAGGCGAAATTCGCCGCACGCGCCAACGAACTTGGCGTGCCCGCGCAAGTGCTCGACACGAAGGAACTCGCGGCGCTCGATCCGGCGGTGACGATGGATGTATCAGGCGGAATTTATTTTCCGAAAGACTGCCATCTCACGCCGAACCGTTTCATGGCGGCGTTGCAAGCAGAGTGTGAGAGACTGGGTGTGCAATTTGTTTGGAACGCGGAAGTCCGTCGGCTCGCTGCCCTCGGCGATCAACTCGCCGCGGTCAAGACCGAGCAAGGCGAATTTGATTTCGACGAACTGGTTTTGTGCGGCGGCTCGTGGTCGCCGCTGCTTGCGCGCGAACTCGGGCTGAAGATTCCCATCCAAGCCGGCAAAGGTTACAGCCTCACGCTCCCGAAGCCGCCGCAGTTGCCACAGCTTTGCTCCATCTTTACCGAAGCGCGCGTGGCGGTGACACCGATGGGCAGTTCGCTGCGCATCGGCGGCACGATGGAGATTGCAGGATTGAACGAGGACATCAACCCCGTGCGTGTACAGGGAATCATCAAAGCCGTGCCGAAATATTTTCCAAAGTTCACGCCGCAGGATTTCGACGGCATCAAACCCTGGCGCGGTTTGCGCCCGTGTTCACCGGACGGTTTGCCGTATCTCGGTCGCACAGCGAAGTTCACGAATCTCACGCTCGCCACCGGCCATGCGATGATGGGATTGAGCCTGGGCCCGATTACTGGGAGACTGGTTTCCGAAATTCTCTCCGGTGAAAATTCTGCGACGGACATCACGATGCTGTCGCCAGATAGATATGCATGATTAGCTACAGCCTATGCCCAGCTCTAAACTTCTACACGGAGTAGCCCACGATATTGCACATCACGCATTGAGCGGATTGTCTTATTTGCATCCGCATCTGACACAAGTCTGCCGGAAAACACAGTTAACCGAGGTGACTTTAGATTTGCTGAACGAATTTCCGTTGCCAGCCACCGTACCGGACTATGAACCACTGAGATTAGCGTCCCGGGCGCTCCATCGCAGGTTTCTCAGCATGTTGAATGCTCTCGGGTTCACATCCGGGGACATCTCCCAGGCGCGGCTCACATTGCAAGTCCCTGTAGACGCGCCCGACGATTATTCCTACGTTTCCTGCAAATCGGAAATCGTGACCGCCGTCGGCAAAACCTTTCGCCACGAGTTGCCAGCATTCAGCGTCTAAGAATTTGTCCAACTCGTTTCCAAACCAAAAAATGAAAAGACCCAACATGAAATGGATCGGCGTCATCCCCGCGATGACGACGGCGTTCAACCCTGATTACAGCGTGGACCACGCGTTCATCGCCAAACACGCGCAATGGCTCATCAAGCACGGCTGCTCTGGCGTCGTCGCGCTCGGCTCGCTCGGCGAGAGCGCCACGCTTCGGTTTGATGAGAAGCTGCAGATCCTGAAGACGCTTGTGCGCGCGCTCGACGGCAAAGTTCCCGTCGTCGCCGGCATTGCATCATTGAGCACGATGGAAGCAGTGGATTTGGCGAAGGCCGCCGTGGACGCCGGTTGCTCGGGCCTCATGGTGCTGCCACCGTATGTTTATTCCAGCGACTGGCGCGAAATGAAATCGCATCTCCAGCCAGTTTTCCGCGCAACAAAACTTTCCTGCATGCTCTACAACAATCCGGTTTCCTACAAAACGGATTTTCTGCCGGAGCAAATCGCCGAACTGGCGAAGGCCCACGCGAACTTACACGCCGTGAAAGAATCCAGCGCCGACGTGCGACGCGTCACGGCACTAAAATCAATTTGCGGGAATCGCCTGACGCTGTTCGTGGGCGTGGACGATTTGATAGTTGAAGGCGTGCGCGCTGGCGCGACGGGCTGGATTGCTGGACTCGTGAACGCGTTCCCGCGCGAGTCGGTGGCGCTTTACAACTACGCCATGCGTGGCGAAACCAAGAAGGCAGACGAACTTTACAAGTGGTTTCTGCCGCTGCTGCGGATGGACACTGTGCCGAAGTTCGTTCAACTCATCAAACTGGTGCAGCAGAAAGTCGGCATGGGCCACGAGCGAGTGCGTGCGCCGCGTTGCGTGCTCACGGGTGCGGAGCGGGCGGCGGCGTTGAAGACATTGAAGTTCGCGTTGGCAAACCGGCCAAAGATTTAAGCACTGGAAGTCTGTAACTGACACTTGAAACGCCGCCACGCGGAATCCCAACGGGATTCAATCCATCAGCCCAGGGTTGCCGAGTCCGCGAGGCTACCCTGGGGCAGGCGACGAGACCGCCACAACCCCAACGGGGTTGAAGCCACATGACACGACGGCGGCTGCAACCCTTTCAGGGTTGGTGGGTCTCGGTGGGATGCCCCAGGGTAGTCCGCCGACGCGGCCAACCCTGGGCTGAAAGATTCAACCCCGTTGGGGTTGACGGCAGGTTTGAAGACAAAAGCGAAACATTCGAAATCAAAATGAAACTCGAAGGATTGTCCATCATTGGCGAACGACGCGGCGCTCACGGCGGGAAAGTTTTCACGGGCATCAATCCCGCCACCGGCGAGGCGTTGCCGGTGGAATTTCATTCGGCTTCGCTGGCCGAAGTGGAAAGTGCGGCACAACTCGCGAGCGAAGCGTTCACCGTTTTCTCCCGATGGCCAGGCGCACAACGCGCGGTGCTGTTGAATCGCATCGCCGAATTGCTGGAGACCAACGCCGCCGTCATTGTCGAGAGAACGAATCTCGAAACCGCCTTGCCGGTCACGCGATTGCAGGGCGAACTGGCGCGGACCTGTTTTCAATTGCGCTTCTACGGCGATGCTGCCGCGAACGGCTTGTGCGTCGGCGCGCGCATTGATCACGGCGATCCGAATCGCAAGCCTCAACCGAAGCCCGATCTGCGCTCGATGATGAAACCGCTCGGGCCGGTGGTGATTTTTGGCGCGAGCAATTTTCCCTTCGCCTATTCCGTGGCCGGCGGCGACACCGCTTCGGCGCTGGCGGCGGGCTGTCCGGTGATTGCGAAAGCGCATCCGGCACATCCGGGAACTTCGGAACTCGTCGCTCGACTCGT
>SCTL01000414.1 GCA_004297495.1 Verrucomicrobiota bacterium | reverse complement strand
GAACCAGCAACTCGCGGACATGCGCCATGACATCAACAACCATCTCGCACTCGTCCTGGCCGCGGCGGAAATTATCAAGAAGAAGCCGGACGCACTCGAACGCATGCTGGCAACGGTGGCCGAGCAACCCGCCAAAATCACCGCCGCCACCCGGAAATTCTCGGCAGAATTCGAGCAAACCTTCGGCATCACACGCCCGTAGATTCCGGCTGTAACCTTGCTCGCGTTCACGGCGTCTGACCCCATGACGCACGAAACCGAAAAGGTTATGAAAACAACAACACAGAAATCCCGACTCCAGACCCTGCTCATTGCCGCCGCCGTTTTTTCCGCAGCGACGATGGTTTGGGCACAACCCGACTCCAACGCCCGCCCCGAGCGCCGCGCCCAACCCCAGGATGGCGCCCCCGGCGGCGCGCGTCCGCAAGGCCGATTCCAGGAACGCCTTCAAGCCATCGCTCCTGGCACTGGCGCCTTTGCGGTGATGCGGGTGCTCACCGAAGAGCAACGCGAATCCATGCGCACTGCCATGCAGGCCCAGCGTGAGAAGATGCAGCCCATCGAAGAGCAAATGCGCGCCGCGCGCAAGGAACTGGCCGTGGCCGGATTGACGGGTAAATTCGATGAAGATGCCGTGCGCGAGAAGGCGCTCAAGGTCGCCAAGCTCGAAGCCGAACTAACCGTGCTCCGCGCCAAGGCGCTATCGCAAATTCAACCGCCGTTGAGCGCCGAGCAGATTGAGCAAATCAAAAATCCGCCGCCGATGGAAATGGGCCAGGGCCGCGCGCAAGGCCGGCCGGAAAATGGCAACGGCAACCCCGATCAACCGCGCCGCCAGTACCGCCCCAACGACGGCGGCAACGACGCCCCGCGCGGCCAGCGTCCGCCCGGCAACCGCGATGAAAATGATCTTCCGCCGAAGCCCAAGGCGGATTTGTGAGTAGTTGTGTCTGGGGCAACACCAAAGCCGCTGTCTTCACCGGCAGTGGCTTTGGACTTTTTCCCGGCGGCCAGTTCTGACAACACTGCGGGCATGGATCATGACGAAGCCGCGCTGATCGCCGCCGTGCTCAAGGGCGAGGCGTCGCGCTTTGAGTCATTGGTCGAGAAATATTCCCCGCGCGTTTTTGCCACCGCCCGTCGCTACGCCCGCCGCGAGAGCGAGGTCGAGGACATCGTCCAGGAAATCTGGCTCAAGGCGTATCACAAACTTTCCAGTTTCCGCGGCGACGCGCCGTTCGAGCACTGGCTCATGCGACTGGCCGTGCGCACCTGCTACGATTTTCTGCGCGGCCATCAACGCAATCGCGAGGCGACGTTCACCGATTTGACCGAGCCGGAGGACGACTGGCTGGAACGCTTTGCCGCCGCACCCGATTCCGCCAGCGAACAGGCCGATGCGGCGAAACAACTCATCCAGCGCGTGCTCGAACAACTCTCGCCCTCGGCCCGAATGGTCATCACGCTGCTGGAAATCGAGGAACGTTCCGTGAAAGAAATATCCAAGCTCACGGGCTGGTCGGTGGCGCTGGTGAAAGTGCGCGCGTTTCGCGCCCGGGCCGAGATGCGCAAAATCCTGGGCCGCATGACGAAGGAAAAGTATCTGTAACCCGACGACGCCCGCCGGCGTCAAAATGAATGGTGACTGTATGAAATCGGAAGAACTGCAACGCAAACTGCTGGCCGCCGCCCGGGCGAATCCCCCGAGCGACCGCGTGCCCTACGCCTTCGAGAAACGCATCACGGCGTTGATTGCCAGTCATCCCCTGCCCGATTCCGCCGCGCTTTGGGCGCGCGCGTTGTGGCGGGCGGCGGTGCCGTGCCTCGCGGTGATGTTGCTGCTCGGCGCATGGACGATTCTGCCGGCGCGGACGGATTCCGCCAGCACAGCGAACGAGGACCTCTCCCAGAATTTTGAACAAACTCTTTTTGCCGCCGCCGAACTGAACGAGGAAGCGCAATGAACAGCGCGTGGAAAATCATTCTCGCCACGCTGGTGATCTTCGGCGCGGGCGTCGTCACCGGCGGCGTGGTTGTCGCTCATTCACAACGGGTCAAGCAACGTGAACTCTTCTGGCAGTTCCGCCAGGCCGTCACACGACCACAGCCGGGCAATGTCACCGCACCGGGCGAACGCCGGCAGCAGCCGAATGCCAACCCAAGTTTTCCGCAACAGGCGCGGCTGGAATTGCTCCGGCGCATCGAGCGCGAAATGACGCTCACCTCCGGCCAGCGCGAGAAGATTGAAGCCATCATCCGCGAAGGCCAGGAGCGCACGCGCGAAATCATGCAGCCGGTGCAGCCGCAGTTGCAGAAGGAAATGCGCGTCACGCAGGAACGCATTCGCGATATTCTCACCGAGGAACAACGGGCGCGCTTTGACGAGCTGATGAAAATGCGACCGCAACGGCGCGCGGACGATCCATCGCAACCGGAGCGCCGGAACCGCGAGCCGCGCCGCCCGTTCCCGCCGCCGGATTCCAACGGCGAGCCTCGGCCTGACGGCCAGCCGCCGCAACGGGAGAATTGAGTGGCAGACGTGCGAGGCTGAAGACGAGCTGGCGCACGGGCACTCGCGCCGCCAGTGACGGACAAACGAGGCTCTTAATCTTAATCGTAATCTTGTTCTTAATCTCTTTCTGAAACAAATGAGGATTACGATTAAGAAGAAGATTATGATTAAGAAGGCGGACCGACGCTGACTTGCTTTGCCCTAAAATTGCGGCCGCTCTGCCGAGCCGCCGCAACGGGAGAATTGAGGCGGGAATTTTTTAACCACGAAACACACGGAACACACGAAATGAAATTGGTAGGGACGCGTTCCACCGCGTCCCAAATGTTTTTGGACCGATTGCCGCAATCCATTTTCGGAAAGCCCCTCACCCCGTCCCTCTCCCCATCGGATGGGGAGAGGGTGGCCGAAGGCAGGGTGAGGGGTTTTTGGTTAGTGTCCTGGAATTTATTTTGGCAATCGTGCAGTTAAGAATGGGACGCAGGTGGAACTCCGATAAATCGCGAGCGGGCGCGTCTCTACCGGAGCTCAGTGAAATTTTTTCGTGTGTTCTGCGTATTTCATGGTTAACTCGCAACCGACCTGACGATGAATTTCACCGATCCAACAAACACGGTCGCCACCGTTCGCGATCTGCTGGCGCAAAAGCGCGACAAGAAATTTGCCGCGGGCGTGCTCCAGAAACGCGGCATGGACGAGGAGGACGCACGCGAACTGGTCCAACAAATCTTCAAAGAAAATCTTTCCACGAATCGCCGCGCCTCGTTGGGCTTCATCTTCGGCGGCGGATTGGTGACGGCGATTGTGCTGGGCGTTTTCTTCACCTCGGGCCGGCTTTATTACGTGCTGCTGCCCTTTTCGGGCATCGCGTTCGTTTGGGGACTGATCAAGTTTCTCACCGCCTCGGGTTACGAAGTCGAGCCGGACAGCGATGTGAACCTGGACGATCTGTGAAGGCGCACGGCGGTTGACCCGCGAATCACGCGAATCACACGAACGAGAAACGGTAGGGACGCGGGTGGAACGCGTCCCTACCGCTAGCAGTCGCAGCCCGACACTCGTCCTACGCATCGCAACGAGCGTCGTTCTCGATAGGACGGGCATTGGATTGACAACGACGAGCGTCGTTGTGACTTGGATGAGCGTCGAACCGAGTTCTCTGCGCATCCGAGTGGATAAATTTGAGCGCGGATTGAGTTCGCTGGTCTGTTAAGTCAGTAGAACGCATTTCGTATCGAGCAAGGTGGTCGTCCCCGGCGTATTTCAAGGCATTTTTGGCCATTTTCAGCGGTTCTACCTATTAGAACGAAGCCAAATTGAATCTCCGAATAACACTGAAGTCCCCTCACCCCGTCCCTCTCCCCATCGGATGGGGAGAGGGTGGCCGTAGGCCGGGTGAGGTGCTTTTCGGAAACAGGTTTTGGCAAACGCTATTAAGCACGAAAGGGGGTGAGAACAATGGCCAAAGACGAAACCAAAGCGATAGCACCGGAAATCCTGAAGAGCGATGCCGACAGCCTGGCTGCGATCCAAGACCTCAGCGGCTATGCTCCGGTCAATCCGGACTTCGCATTGGCGAAGTTGACGGCGGCGCAGACCGCGCTAGGTAGCGCGGCCAGCGACTTCGCGCAAGCGGAGGCTGACTGGCAGACCGCGCGCGATCAGCGCGTGGCGGCGCAATGGACGTTCCATAACGTGATGGTCGGCGCACGCCAGCAAGTCGTGGCGCAGTATGGCGACGACAGTAACGAAGCACAGGCGGTCGGACTCAAGAAAAAGTCCGAATACGCCAAACGTGCCCGCAAGCCCGAGCCTGCCAAGTAAGAGGCACTCGGTGAGTGGCAACGCAAGCCGTCCCGGGCAACCGGGACGGCCTATTTTTCAACGAGAGGGGAAGACCTCTGCAAGATGGCGTAGCGGCTTTCGGCAGAAAGCCGGACTCTTCAAGTTTCCAGAGAATGCGGCAGTCTGCCGACGTGCCGCTACGGGGCGTTGAAAGTCGCGACTTGGCCGGCGGCAACCGGCGACGGGGTGATTGGCGGGAAGGTGGCTTTAGTCCGTCGCCATCAGCCGGAACAGATTGCGTACTTGCGCGCGGATAGCGCGGCGACGTTCCAAGGTGACCTTGCCACGTTTGCCGAACAGCGCGGCGGACTTTACCGCGTAGAGAACCGAGCAATCGCAGAAAGTTTCCCAGTCCATCCCATCGGCCCCGTTTAACAGGACTTCATGCGGATAAGGTCGCCGGCTCTGCCGTTGGCTCGTGCAAAACAGGACGTTCACCACCTTACCGCGCGCGCAAATGTCCGGGTGCGAAATCAAGATGGCGGGGTGTTCTCCCCCTTTGTCCTTGCCGAAGTCGTAGCGCCAGACCTCGAATTGATCTTTCATTCGGGCGTTTGGAGACAGCCTTCCAACATGGCCAGTTGCTTTTTGTCGCGTTGCGGCGTGAGGTACCTGAGCAGACTCCCGCGTGGAAACGGTTCTGCCACCACCGCTTTGATGACGGTGAGCGTCATCGTGCCGTCGCCGTGATCCTCAAAAGCGAGTTTGGTCCGCGGCTTGGCGTTGGGCAGCCGAACCCGCCGATAGTTGTCCACCATCAAAGTCTTCATGTCGCCAGATTACCGGCGTCGGCGGACGTTTTCAAGGTTCCAAGCCGGATAGACTCAACTTAACAAAAGAAGGAAGGACCTCTGCAAGATGGCGTAGCGGCTTTCGGCAGAAAGCCGCAAACTGAAAATCGTAGCGGCTGCTCGGTAGAGAGCCGCATTATTCTCCGTCCTCTTTTTGATGGCGGCAGTCTGCAGACGTGCCGCTACGGGAATTGGTTTGCGGCGGTCTGCCGACGCGCCGCTACGGGGGTGAGGCCGGGGTTTACCGGATTTTACCGTTCTTTACCGCAAGTTCCGCATGGTACATAGCCGTTGACTGCGACTGGAATGGCCGCGCGCCGGACCGGGGAAAAATTGACCAAAGCTTTACATTTTCTTTACCAAAAAGAAGAAGGCCGCTCTTGCGAGCGGCCTTCGTGAAACTAAGTCGAACTGAATCTTACTTCCGGCGACGGAAGATCAGCAACGCAGCCGCACCCATGCCAGCGAGCGCGAAGCTCGTCGGCTCGGGAACAGCGGTATACATGCTGAATCCAGCCGTAAGGGG
>SCTL01000413.1 GCA_004297495.1 Verrucomicrobiota bacterium | reverse complement strand
TGCCGCGTGGCCGCCATCAGGAACGGCGGAATGGATTCCACGGCGTAACGGATACCGAGATACGTCGAGCCCCAGATCACATACACCGCCGCGAACGCGGCGAGCACGAGCCAGAGCGGCGCGGGAGGTTGGTTGGATTCAGTTTTCATTTTTGTTTGCGGCCCGGGCGTGGGCAAACAAAAACCCACCGCCGGAAGCCGGCAGTGGGTTGTAAATCTTTGGTTGTTCGACTACGGGTTCAACCTCCCACCGCCAGCAGGATGCGCAATGGCTACCGGGCGCAGCCACGTGGCGCACTTCGGCATCCAATTCTGTTTGGCGATGGTCAGTTTCATCGGAACTTTTGTCGCAGGAACTCTAACGCACCGGCGTTTCGGGTCAATGGATTATTTGCCGGGCCGGACAACGACACCATCAAAGGATTCGGCATCACGTTCTATCAACGCCTGCTGGCACAAAGCGACGCGACGTTGACCGCCGCCAATCTGGCTCGCACGGAAGTGGAGGAGGGGCTGAAAGAACTTCGCGCGCAACGATAATAAGATGCCGCAATCACTTTGTTGACGGTGTGGAGATTTCGGCTTCGAGCTTTTTGGCTGCTACCGCATCAATTTGGCGGAGCGTTTCCAGTGCCTCGTGATAGCGATTTGTGTCGCCCATGGAGTAATAGACCAGTGTCATGTTCTCCCAACACCAAACCTTGTCTTGGCCGAGTTTCAGGGCTCGCTGATACGATCGAATCGCGGAACTGTAGTCGCCGTTGGCATGCGCTCGGACCGCTCGCGAGCTTGTCCAGTCGGCGGACCACGGGGCCCAGAAAAATCCGATGAACGATAAGAGCGTCAAGATTGCAAGGACCAAGCCAATCAAACGCCGACGTTGAACAAAAAGAACCCATGCGGCGCAACCGACTCCGAGGAGTAAACCAGAAATATGTGCGGCATTGCCCACGCTCCACACCCCCGTAACCGAGGCAATGACACATCCAATGAGCCAGACGATAAATATCAAAATCGTTCGCGGGTCAAGAAGACGCTCGAACCCGCTATAACGCTTACGCGTGACCCACATAAACCCGAATAGTGCATAAACAACACCCGAGGCTCCAATTCCCGTAGTATCCGAGACTGTTAGTTCTGCTGCTGAACTTACGAGCGCAGCGCTGACGAAGAGTCCAAGCCAGCGAACTGAACCAACGGCACGCTCCAGTGGCGCGCCCAGAACAAAAAGCCAATACACGTTAAAAACCAAATGCCAAAGCGCCTGATGGACGAACACCGAAGAAACAAGCGCCCAGAGTTTGCCTTGCCGAATCTCATCGGCGGGCAGGAATCCCCATTTTGAAAAGACCTCCCAAGAGTCTTGCTTCTGCTCGGAAGCAAGTCCGAAGAAAACAATGACACACACTGCACAGGTGAGTAACGATAAAATGGGGTACTTCCGTTTGCCGGGTGCAGCGACAGGTGGGGCAGCGGTCGTGCCTGTGCTCTCACTCTGAGAGGAGGTGTCGGCACTTGTCATGCAAGTCTATTCGCCACCGGCGAATCAAATTTGTGAACTCTAAGTTTATACTCGTTATGTCCACCGACCCCGACTGTTTAACCCATGTTAGGCAGCGGTCGCCTTCGACGCCGCGAGATCACTCCGCCGTTGCGCCATGCTCTTGAAGAATTCGTAGCCTTCACGTAAGCGCCGCACGCAGACGTCCTTGTCCTCCAGCATCGTCTTGATGATGCGCAGAATCGGTTTCGGGCGCAGGTAGTAGCGGTGATAGAAGCGTTCGACGTTCTCGAAAATTTCCTCCTTCGAGAGACCGGGATACTCGAGCGCGCTTTGTTGGAAGCCGTCGTCGTGCAGGATGTCGCCCTTGTCTTTGCGCTTGCTGAACCAGCCGTTGAGCTTGGCCTGTTCGTAAAGTTCCGTGCCCGGATACGGCGCGGCGAGCGAAACCTGCATT
>SCTL01000039.1 GCA_004297495.1 Verrucomicrobiota bacterium | reverse complement strand
TGCAACGTGAGTGTGTTGCCTCCGACCTTCGTGAGACTGTATGAATTGCCACCTGTGCTCAAACTGGCTGCGCCGCCGCTGTTATTCATGGTTAAGCCGCCGCTGCCGCCAATGGTGGCGTCCCCCGCGAGGATGAGTGTTCGGAGTGCTTGAGCTTGCGCCGCTCCATTGTTAGCCAGAGCTCCGCCCCCACCGTCCCCGGCACCGGAAATTGTAATCGCTTCGCCGCCGAGATTCTGTCCGTTCAAATCGAGGGTCGCTCCATCTTCGACCGTCGTGCCGTTGGCAGTCGTTCCCAAAGCCGCCCCGTTACCCGTTCGCAAGGTTCCGCGTTGCACATCCACGGTGCCGCTGAACGTGTTCGCCGTATTGATGTCCAGAGTGGCGAGGCCGGATTTCACGATGCTGGCACTGCCGCTGATATGGCCGGCGCCGCTGATGGTGAAATTATTATTGGTCGCGTTGTCCGTGATGACCGAGGGAGACACGTTGACACCGGAGGCGATCGTAATTCCAGTGACTACGCCGGCGGTGTCGTCCAGCAACACGCTGTCGCCGGAGAAGAAGGGCGAGGGCTGGCTGGAACCCAAATTGAACCAATTGGTGGCGATGGTATCCCATGCCGTGTCGGAAGTGGAATTCCATCTGAGGTCCGCGCCTGAACCGCTGACGTTCAAATACACGAAGTTGGTTGTGGACGTGTCCAGCGTCGCCGCGAAATGCGTCCCGGCGATGGTGGCATTGAAATTCCCCGACTTGCCGCCTGAATAAGTGAACAGAGTGTAGGTGCCGCCTGGGGCGCCGTTGAAGTTGACCGTGATCTGGTTGTTATTGAGCGTAAGATTACCTCCGACGTTGATGGAATCATTCACCGCTGGATTGCTCGGATCGGTCGCGCTCAAGTCAAAATTCAGCGTGCTGCCAGAGCTGAGGGTGAGTCCGCCGTTCGCATTGAAGATGCCTGTGGCGTTCGCCGACCCGGGATTCATTTGTCCACCAACCGTAACGGCGTTGCTAACCGTCCCGCTGCCGGCCAACACGGTGCCCGCGGAAGTCGTCAACGCACCCGCGCCGGACGAAGTTCCGTCTATTTGCAATGTGCCACCGTTGAGGATGGTGTTGCCACTGTAGGAATTCGCTCCGGATAGAATCAACTTGCCATCACCGCTTTTGGTCAGCGTGCCCGTGCCGGCGATGGCGGCGCTCATGGAGAGACTGCCGCTGCGGTCCACCACCAGCGCGCTATTGTTGGTGATGTTGATGGCCGAGATTTCGCCGTTCAGGTCATTGGTTCCAATCTGCAATGTGCCGCCGCTGATCACCACGGTGCTGATGGTGTCAACGCCTTGATTGGCCACGATCAAGGTTTTCGAACCTTTCTTGGTGAGCGAGGCGGCGCCGGCAATGTTGCCGCCGCCGACAAACGAGTACTGCAGCGTGTTGTTACTGACCGTGATGTTGCCGGGCGACAAGGCCGCAGCCAGAACGACGTTCGACTGCGTGGTGGCGTCATCGAGAATCGGCGAAGATCCATTAAAAAAGTTCGTGCCAATACCCAGGAAGGTCCAGTTATACGTGGTCAAGTCCCAGTTGTTATCCGTTGCGCCCGTCCAGTGCATCGCCAGATTGACGACTGGTCCGGCAGTCAACGTCAGTTGAATTACTCCGCCGCCCACATCCACGAGCGTGCCACTGTAAGCCGGACTGGCCGAAGGTAACGTCCCGAGTGCAAGCGGCCCGGCGCCGGCAGTGTAGCCACCGAGATAATTAATCAGGGTGAAAGTGGCGGGATAGGAACCGATCGGCGGAATGGAGCTGATATTGATGGTGTTCGCCGACCCGCCCACCGTCAGATTGCTCACCGCAACCGATGCGCCGCCATTCAACGCCGGGATTGTCAGCGTCGCGTCGCTCATGCTGAAGTTGCGGATGGGGGAGGACAGCGAGCCAGCCGTATTGGAAATAGTCAGCGAGCTATTCGGTGTGCTGGAGTTAAGATTGATCGTGCTCACGCCACCGCCGGAGACGATGGTGTTGGCCTGGACTCTGCCGCCAGTCACGTTGAGGATTCCGGTCACGGGGCCGGAAGGATTATTCGTGCGACCGAGACGCAACTGAGTGTTCACTCGAAGCAACGCGCCCGAGCCGCCAAACGATCCGTTGTTATTGATATTGACCGTTCCCGTTGCAGTGCCGGTAGCACCGGCGGTATTCGCGTTCCCCCAGCCGATTTCCATGTTGTTGACATCGAATGTGCCGGCCCCGAGCGTGAGTGTCGCAGTGCAACCGCCGCTGCCCGCTTGCGCGCCTTGGGCGATGTTGACTAGGTTCGCCATCAAATCCACCGTGCCCGGACTGAAATCCGTCGTCATGACCGTGCTGTTGCCGGTGGTGGGAGCGGCGCCGTTGTATCCGAAGTCAATCGTGCTAACCCGGCTCGCTCCATCCGCATTCCGAATCTTAAGCGACGGGAGACTGAAAGCGCCGTTGAAACTCAGTGTCGCATTGCCCTTCTGTCCGCCCAATCGCATAACATCCGCGTTGAGAAAATTTACCTGGCCGAAAGTCAGGACGGACGCTGTGCTGCCATTGGCGTTCGATCCGGAATCCTGAACCATGACCTGTGGTGAGCCGCCCGTGCAAGTGATGGTATTCGTTCTTGCCAGAATCAGCGTGCCAGAGGGTCGGTTGACCGCAGCGCCCGCATTGGCCTGTCCGACCAACAGCCGGCCAACGCTAGCGATCAAACCATCCAACCCCGTCATGTCCAAGGTTGCCATGTGCGAACCGGCGGTCCCTTGTCCAAGGTGGACCACAATGTCGCCAGCGCCGCTCAAAACCAAATTCCCTCCAGCACCCGAGATCGCCGCCGGAGCCTGAGTTGTGGAAGCGGGCGCCGCCGCCGCGCTGCCTTCTAAAAGCAATGCCGTTCCAGCCGCACCGCTGCCATTGATGGTCAGGGTTTTTCCGGGATTGATGTACGTCGTCTGAAGCGACCCATTATTCCAATCGTAAGTCAGCGAGTTGTTCGTGAGGGAGCTGACATCATTAGTGTTCGGCGAGCCCGCGCCGGTGTTTCCAAAAATCAAATCGGCAGCGGTCCCCGGAACTCCGGAAGGATTCCAATTGGCACCGACTGACCAGTTGCCACCAGCGGCATTATTCCAAGTGGCTGGAGCGGCATGGATTGATTGAACGCACAACAAAGCGGCGGCGAGACCGGCGATGAAACGTGGGGATGGTTGGAGGTTTTTCATATTGAGTTTTTTACAACGCTGCATTGGGTTGTTGATGACTGTAAGTCGGCGATGATTTCTCAACATCCCTCTTTAGAGGGATTGAAGAATCATTGAATCACGCTGAAGACGAGCGGCATTCTTGGTTTAGCGAAGCCAAAGGATCGGCTGCGTGATCGCGATGTTGCGGCGCACTTCCAAATCGGGGGGATCTGGCGCGAGCTTGCGCCAAAGCTCCAGATACTTCGGTTCGCTCAGGGCAAGTCCGGCAAACAGGAGACTCGGTTGTCGCGCAGGCCAGGCGTCCCAAGCTTGGATGTCCGGCGGGTGCGGCCATTTTGATTTGTCGGCGAGATGAGGATAGAGAAATTCCATGGCTGCGCCGATACCGCGTCCGTCAGTCAGCTTGAAGTTCCAAAGATTTTCGTTCGGCTCCGAAAGCACCTGACAAAGCATGGCCATGTTGTCGAGTTGGAAGATGGAATATCCGTAGGGCTTCGTGCGTTTGAGTTCCAAAGGAAAACTTCCGTCCGTCGCCATCTGGTTTGGAACAAATATCTCTTTGAATTGCCGACGGCACTCGGTGAGTTTTATCTCGTCACCGGTGAAACGCGCGAACGCGGCAATCTGCACAAAATAAGCTACCGAGTGATTATTCTTCGCGGTGGCTTCGGCGCGCCCGTTCTCACTGGTCATCATCCAGTCGGCCATCTCACGAAACCATTGTTTCAAACCTACTAAAAC
>SCTL01000412.1 GCA_004297495.1 Verrucomicrobiota bacterium | reverse complement strand
AGTCGTGGTGCTGGTCGGCGACGCGGTCGGATTGGATACTGAAGCACTGCTCAAACCGGTTGTGGGATTCCAACTGTAAATAAAGCCAGTAACGCTGCCACCGCTGGCCGTGGGACTGCCGCCGATCCCGACTGAACCGCCGGGGCAAATCGCTTGAGCGACACCAGCGCTGGCCGAGAGCGTGCCGTCGCACGCAACCTTGATCGTTCCGTCCACCGCAAGTTTGGAAGTGTCCCACGCGAGACCGGTCGGCAGCGATGGGAGATTCAAGAAGCTGAACGAACTGCCAAAGCTGCCGGCATCGAAGAGGTCAAACGTGTCGTTGAGTTGCAGTGTGGCGCCGAGATTGACCACGGTCAGCGTTCCGCCAAACGTCAACGTGCCGCTCGTCAACACAACTTTGTCCGCGAGCGGAGAGCCGGAGTTCCGATCAATTTCCATCAAGTTCGTCCCGGAAAGTGCCGGCGCGCTGCTGAAGGTAAGCGTGCCGATGGAAGAACCGGGAGCGACGGTGCCGTTGACCGCGACCGCGCCGGTGATGTTGCCATTGCCTCTGAGCGTCTGATTTGCGCCGAGCGTAAAACCGCCCGTGACGGAAGCGACATCCAAAGCCGCGCCGCCTGCCACCGTGATCGTCGGTGTGTTGGCGATGGAGCCGGAGGCGACGAGTTGCAACGTGCCCGCGCTGACCACGGTTGCTCCGCTGTAAGTGTTCGTTTGCTGCAACACGAGTGTGCCGACGCCGATCTTCGTGAGATTGCCCGAGCCGCTGCCGGGGATGTCAATGATCGGGCCGTCAATCGTCAGCGTGCTGTCGGCCAGGACGTCGAACGTGCCGGTCTTGCCGCCGCTGATTCGGAAACCGGCGTTGTCCGTGGCGCCGACTTGGCGACCGAGCGTGAAACTATTGGTGACCCGCAAAGTCGCGTTGTCGGTGAAGTTGAATTTGTCCGGATAGTTCACGCCGGTGGGAATGCCGATGGTGTTCGAGGACGAAATGCTGATCACGCCGCCGCCGTGGTTGAACAAGATGCGAACGCCGTTCGTTCCACCGACGAGCGTCAGCGTGCCTGAGTTGGTTTTCGTGAGCACTGAACTGCCGGTGGAAGCGTTCGTAAAGCTGCCGGTGAAAACCGTGTCGCCCGAACCGGAGACGGTCAGCGTCCGCGGGCCGGTGCCGCTGGGATTTTGGAAATCAAAGTTGCCATCAAACTCCAATGTGCCAGCCGTGTTGGCGGAGGTGATCAGGTTTGTTCCCAGGCTGACCGGGCCGGTGAAGACCGCGAAGCCGCTGCCGAAGACCGTGTTGCTGATGGTTCTAAAATTGGGGCTCCCAGCCCGCACCGTCAGCGCGCTGGTGTTGGTCAGTCCGTTATCCATTTGCAAACTGGCCGGGGCCGTGACGGTAACGGTGGTATCGCCCAGAGCTATCGGATTGGTGGTGACATTGGCGGCGGCCAGGCGGGCCGTGCCGGCGTTGATGTAAAGGTTCGTGCAGGAGTTCGTGTTCGCGAAGATGACGAAGGGACCTTTCGCTCCGGCGGAAGTGTTGCCCATGAGGGCGCACGAGTTGGTCGTTCCGCCGAAAATTGCGCCGTTCAGTGTGACGATGTGACCGGCAGAACCGAAGAAGCGGAACTGAGTGTTGTTGAGCAGCGTCACGACCGCATTCGTGGTCAGGAAGATGTCTCCCTGGCTGGGATCAATCTCGCCCGCGCCACCGCCGCCGTTGCCGCTCAATTTGAAAGGCATGTCAATGGTTTGAAGACTGGTCGAATCATTCTGGATTTTCGGCACCGCGCCACTGAAATCAAACAGCGTGGGTTGGTTCGTGCCCGCTCGCAGGGAGAGTGTGTAGCTCGTCGCGCTGGCGTTGAAGAAAATCTGGTTCAACGGCACGCCGTTCATGTCGTTGGTGCTGAGGGGTTGCGCATTGCCGGTCGGACCGAAGTTCAGGATGCGCGCCGCCTGGCCGCCCGCGTTGGTGGTGTTGTTGGGCAAACCATTGGTCCAGTTGGCCGCATCGTTCCAAAAGCCGCTGACGGCGCCTTTCCAACCGGTTTGACCGGCGGCGCCGGACGCATTGAGCTGGCCCAGCAAAAGCGTGCAGCCGACGAGGACGGCGGTTTGAAGCAAGCCGGATGGAAACAGGTTTGTTTTCATAATTCGTTATGTGCGGTCGCGCTGGTTGGACCTGGGTCTGGCGAACAACTGATTGCGTGCTAAAGCCACGGACTTCGAATCGGTCAAAATGCAGTCGCTTCACCGTCGCGCGTGGATGCGCTGCGGACGCGGGCCGCACTTTGGAGTCATCGCTTGAGACTAGGGCCTGGCCCGGAAAATTGCCTAGCCCCCAAAACCTGTGGTTTGTGAAATAGCCGCGAACGCAGACCCGATGGGATTAACGGTGAAACCCACGAACGACCCGAGAGAAGCAAGGCCCGCTAACCCGGGGCGCCGTTACTTGGTTTTCCGAAGACTCAAGAACCGCAGCGCCGCCTGCGTGCGCGAATGCACGTGCAGCTTGTTGTAGATGTGGCGCAGATGCCACGTCACCGTCTCGATGCTGATGGAAAGTTTGTCCGCGATCTCCTTGTTGCTGCAACCTTGCGCCAGCAGTTCAAGCACTTCCTGCTCGCGCCGGGAGAGCGCCTGATCCTCACTGGCGGGCAGCGTGGGTTCGCGAAACGCGCCAAGGACTTTGCGCGCAATCTCGCTGGACATCGGCACCCCGCCGGCGTGGACCTCGCGGATCGCCTGAAGAATTCGTTTCGGCGCGGCGCGCTTCAGAATGTAGCCGCTGGCGCCGGCGCGCAGCGCGTTGAAAACTTTTTCGGAATCGTCATAGACCGTGATCATCACCACCTGCACCGAGGGCAGAAGCTCCTTGAGCCGCGCGGTGCACTCAATCCCCGAACGATTGGGCAGGTTGATGTCCATCAGCACGACCTCGGGTGCGGTTTCCGGCAGAACGCGCAACGCTTCTTCCGTGCTGCCGCACGCGCCGACACAGGAAAACTCCGTCGAAGATTTCAACAACCATTCCAGACTCTGCCGGATGCCGGCGTCATCTTCGACTATCGCGACGGTGATCATTTTGTTTTCTGGGCGGGGTGGGAATTCGTTTCCGGTGCGGTCAGAGGCAAGCTCAGGCGAACGACCACGCCGCCGGCCTGTGGGTTGGTGATTTCAAACTGCCCGCCGATTTGCGTCATGCGTCGGCGCAAGTTGATCAGACCATCCGCGCCTTCGCTTATTTCCAGGGGCAGGCCGCGCCCGTTGTCGGCAATGCAAATCAGCAACCGGTCGGTTCCTTCAATGAAAATCCGGATGCTGACCTCGG
This sequence comes from Verrucomicrobiota bacterium, assembly GCA_004297495.1. Classification (GTDB taxonomy): domain Bacteria; phylum Verrucomicrobiota; class Verrucomicrobiia; order Limisphaerales; family JADLHS01; genus SCTL01. Next base: position 2,507 of record SCTL01000412.1, on the reverse strand, counting down.
TCGCCCCTGAATGGCGCACCAGGTTGGTCAGACTCTCCTTGAATGCGAGGAACAGATTGTGCCGCTGCTCCGAGCTAAGTGGATGAACAGTTTCCACATCCTGGATTTCCAGCCGGCAGCCAATCGAAGTCGGTTCCAAAAAACTTTGGGCATATTGCGAGAGATAACCACTGAGCGAGTTCACCGAATCATTCCGCGGATTCACCGCCCAGACGATCTCGTCCAAGGCCACGACCAGATCGCGGCAGCGTTGAACGATTCTTTCCAGAGCGAGATGCCTGCGCTCCGGGATGGCCGCCGGATTTTGGAGCAATCCGCCCAGCAGGCCGATCTCCGTCAACCCGGCCCCCAGATCATCGTGCAAATCTTGAGCGATGCGCGCCCGCTCGCGTTCCAGTCCGCGCTGTCGTTCCAGTTGTTCCAGCCGGCGGTGCATGCGCCGGCGCGTCGTGGTCACGACGGCCAGCGTCAGTCCCGCCGCGGCGAGCAATCCCGCGCCGCCCTGGAACCAGGCGGTCTGATAGAAATGCGGCTCGACGGTTACCGCGACCAAGGCGCCGTCATCGCTCCAAAGACAATCGCTGTTGCACGCGATGACGCGGAAGACGTAATCGCCGGGCGGCACGTGCCGGTAGAACGCTCTTCGCTCTCCGCGCGCTTCGCTCCAGTCGGTTTCCAATCCTTCGAGTCTGTATTTGAACCGCACGCGCGACGGCGATCTAAGACTCAATCCCGCGTAACCAAACTCCAAATCTCCAGCCCCGGGACGGACTTTAATCGTGGGAATCGAGACGGCCTGATTTCCATTCGTTGCGCGTTCTGCGAACAGAACGGCCCCGGCGCGCGCCGGCCACAGGCGTTTCTCGTCCGCGCGAAATTCTTCCAGCACAACTGTCGGCGGCAACGGATTCACATGCGCCTCCTCTGGATTCACCGCCGCAACGCTGTTCACCATGGCGAAAAACAAAGTGCCGTCGCGCCCTCGCCAGCAATTCGGTTGGAAGATGATCGCGCTGCCGATGGTGAGCAATCCATCCGTCTGCCCATAAACGCTCACCGGCAATTCGCCCAGTTCGCCACGCTCGAAACGCGTCAGCGCGGCGTCAACGATCCGCACGATGCCCGAGCGCGTGCCGAGCCACAAATTGCCCTGGGCGTCGCCGAGGATTTGCACGATGCAATCCGAAGGCAGTCCATCCTTCGTCGTGAAACGGTGGAACTTTCCGTCGCGCAGGTGCAACAAACCTCCCTCGGCGGTCCCGGCCCACAGTCCGCCGTCGGGTGCGGGCCACAGCGCCCAGATGCGTCCGAGCGAACTGCGATCCGGCGGTTCAACTGGAACAAATTGCCTGCCATCCCAGCGCAAAAGCTGGCCCGCAAGCGTTCCCGCCCAAATGGTGCCGTCCGCGGCTTCCGCCAGCGCGGTTGGATGATCGCCCGTGGTGAGCGCCTCATACACGCGGGTGAGTTTCTCACCTTCTACGAATGCGATGGACCAAACGCTGCCCACCCAAAGCCGGCCGTCCCGCGCCGGCACCATCAGCCGCGCGTAGCCTTGCAGTTCGGTCGGCGTGGCAATGCGCCGCACCTCTCCGGCCTCGCGCAACAGCAGGCCGGCGCCCTGCGCCCCGATCCACACGCGCCCCTGCGCGTCAGCCACCGCGATGCTGTCTTGTACATGCGCCGCGCTCGGCACCATGAGATTGGTGCAGACGCCGTTTTCGCAACGACCGACCGTGCCGCCATGAGTACCGATCCAGACGGCACCTTGCTTGTCCTCGCTGACGGTGTTGATCAGGTTTTCGTTCAGTCCTTCGCCCTTGCCGATGGCGCGGAACAATCGCCGCCGCACTTGCACCAATCCGCCGCGTTCGTAACCGGTCCAGGTGTTTCCGTCGTGATCTTGAAACGCAAAGTGAATCGTGTTGCTGGGCAATCCGTCCTTCGTGGTCAGCCGGTGAAAAGTTCCGTCCTCCAAGACATGAATCAATCCGAGGTCGCCAACGCCCGACCATAGACCACCCTTGGCGTCGCCGTGCAAAAAACGGAGCGTACCCAGTTTGCCGAGTTCGGCGTTCCAGCCTTCCGACTCCGCGAGCCAGCGCCGGCCCGCGCAGCGCCGCATCCGCCCGTTGGCCTCCACCCAAAGATCGCCGCCGCCCGAGGGAACAATTCTTTTCACGCGCAAGCCGGCCTCGCCATTCGTCGGCGTCATCACGGCGAAATGATCGCTCTGCCACTCAGCCAGCGCCCGATCCGTGCCGACCCAGATGTGACCTTGCGCATCCGCCGTGAGAATTTTGATTCGCTGGCTTTCCAGTCCGGATGGCCGCGCGAGGGTCTTGGTTTCGCCGGCGGACCAGATTCCAATTTCCTGTTCGCCGCGCAAATACCAGATTCGCCCCTCGCCATCGGCGCAGTGTTGGCCTTGCGGCATGACGCCCGGCAGCGACACGGTTTCCCAATTCCATTGCTCGCCGTGTTTCTGGCCGGACAACAATTTTCCG
>SCTL01000411.1 GCA_004297495.1 Verrucomicrobiota bacterium | reverse complement strand
AAACGAATACGAACGCGGTTTCATTTCGGCCCGACCACCGGACACCAGTAGAGTTCGCCGGTGGAATCGAGGGTGATTTCCCCGGCGTTAAAGGCGGTCGCGATTTCATCATCAGAGAATAGTTGGCGTGGCGTGTGACCGGCGGTGAAAGCGATCTGGATTTCGAGCCAGAGCGGATTGAAGCCGTCGCCCGGCACGGCATCAATCACGGAAATGAACGGCACGCCGCCCGGCAAGCCGGCGTCGGATTGATAGATCAGGTTGACGCCTTTGTTGTGTTGCAGAATGGCTCTCGTCGCCTTGTCGGAAAATTCAACGAAGTGAATGTTGAACAACTGATGATCGTAATAGGCGGGGATAGTGCTGCCCGCGCCGTTGAGGTTGGCGGCGTGGAAGGTTGTGGCCGAGACAAACATCAGCGTGAGGGCAGCAAGTGAGCGGATGAACGAACGTTTCATAATTCTTCTCTTATATGGATTAAACTCGGCGTGCGGCCTTAACTCCGCGCGCGTGAAGGCGACTCGCCTCCACGTCAGATGAGAGGCGCGGATTGGGAATGAGTTCCCGGGAATTGCTTTGTGCCGGGCGCTGAACCAAACTGCGCGACACGGTCGCAGAATTCAGGCGGGAACATTTCCAGGTCTGACTGCTCCTAACTACGTGACGCGACATGGGTAGCGGGCTGGATTTTGAAAGCGTGGTGGCTCGACATTACGAGCCGCTCTACCAATTCGCTTTCAGCCTCGCGCGCTCGGAATCAGAAGCTTGTGATCTGACGCAGCAGACGTTTTATGTGTGGGCGACCAAAGGCCATCAGCTCCGGGATCTGGCCAAAGTGAAAACGTGGCTGTTCACCACCCTGCACCGGCTGTTTCTCGAATCGCGAAGGCGGATTACGCGATTTCCCCATCAAGACCTTGAAACCGCAGAACGAGAACTGCCGCCGGTGTCACCTGCCGCCGGGGCGCGGCTCGATGCCTCGCAGGCGCTCGCCGCGCTCGCGCGCGTGGACGAAATTTTCCAGGCGCCGGTCGCGCTGTTCTATCTCCAGGATTTTTCGTATCAGGAAATCGCGACTGTGCTGGACGTGCCGATGGGTACGGTCAAATCCAGAATCTCCCGCGGCATCGCCCAATTGCAAAAGCTGATGGCGAAAGACCTCGCCGCCGGCGAGACGGGGACGCAAACATGACGGTGGATCAAGCCAAAGGAATCTTGCTGACGTACCGGCCTTGGGCCGCCGCGAACGATCCCGCGTACGCCGAGGCGCTCGCCCTGGCGCGCGCGGACAGTGAACTGCGCAGGTGGTTCGAAGCTCATTGCGCCGCGCAGGAGGCGATCCGCTCAAACTTCAAGTCCATTGCCATCCCGGAGGGGTTGAAAGCACAAATTCTTTCCGAGCGCGTCTCATGGTTGGCCGCGTTCCGCCAACGCCATCGGGTTGCGTTGTCAGTCGCCGCGCTGATTCTCATCGGCATTGCGGCGGCGTCACTCTGGACGAATTTGCGTCCGGCCGGCGGGCCGACGGAAGCAATCAATCTCGCGGGTTTCCGCGGGCGAATGGTCACCACCGCCGTCAGGCTTTACAACATGGAGTTGGAGACGGATAACGCCGAGCGCATCCGTGAACATCTCGGCCGGAAGGGCGCGTTCAATGATTATCGCCTGACCAGCGGTCTGCGCCAGACGACGTTGACGGGCTGCGGCGTGCTGGAATGGCAGGGCAGGAAAGTTTCCATGGTTTGCTTTCGTTCGGGCAAATCGCTGCCCGCGGGAATGAAAAGCGATCTGTATCT
>SCTL01000410.1 GCA_004297495.1 Verrucomicrobiota bacterium | reverse complement strand
TGCCGTTGGGCAAGACGGACAAAAGTCGGCGCGGCGTGGCCTGGGCGGACGTGAACGGCGATGGCCGCAGCGATTTGCTCGTGGCCGAACCCGAGGCGGGAAAAATTTCCGTCTATCTGCAAAAAGCCGATGGCGCGCTGACGTCGCCGCGCGCGTTTCCGTCGCTGGCCGGCGTGAGCGACATCGCGGTGGCGGACTGGGATGGCGACGGTAAGCCGGAGATTTTTTTGTTGAGCCAGGACGAGCGGCAAATCGGCGTGACGCGGTTCGATGACAAGGAGCGATTGCCGTTCCCCACGCTCGTGCCGCTCGACGGCAAGCCGCTGGTGATGGCCGTCGGTGCGCTCAAGGCTGGCGAAAAGCCGACGCTCGCGGTGATTGTGGATCAGGACGGGCGGCGTTCGTTCGTCACTCGCACGGCGGACGGAAAAGCCAAGACGCAGAAACTGAGCGAGAGTTTCAAATCGAATCCGTCCGTGCTCGCCATTCACGATGTGAATCAGGATGGGCTGGCGGATCTCATCGCGCTGATTCCGTACGAGAAGGTGAAAGTGCTGTTGCAGGTCGCCGGCAAGGATTTCGACGAGCAGGATGTCGCGCCACCCGGCGGCGTGATCGAGCAGCCATGGCTCGCGACTGCTGATGTGGATGGCGATGGCAAGCGCGAGTTGTTGCTTTCGCAGAAAAATTTTCTTCGCGCCGTGGTGCTCAAGCAGGAAGCGCCCGGGCAAAATTCCCAGACGAACAAGACGAGCTGGGTCTTCGACGTGCGCGATCAGATCAATGGCGCGGGCAGCAACTCGCGGCTCATCGGCGCGACCACGCTGCCGAACGGCACGAACGCCTCGCCGTCGCTCTTCCTGCTCGACGCCGAGCGCAAGGTGCTGACGCTGTGCGAGCGGGACGCGTCGGGCGTGTGGCAGGTCGTGCGCAACGTGGACATGCCGGTGACGGATTTCAGCAGCCTGCAAGCCGTGGCGCTCGGCGAGTCCAAGCCGAACACGGTGGCGTTGCTCGGCGCGAACAACGCCGCGTGCCTTTCGCTCTCCGGCGAGGTCTGGGAGTTTTCCGAAATGGATGGCTACGAGACGCCGATCAAAGACGGTTTCCTGCATGACGTCATTTCCGGCGATCTCGACAACGACGGGCGCAAGGACCTGGTCTTTCTGGAAACCGGGAAGAACCACCTTGATCTCGTGATGTTCAGCAAGGAGCACAAGCTCGTGCCGGCGGATCGCTGGCAGGTGTTCGAGCAGAAAACGTTTCGCGGTCGCGGCGGTGATTTCGCCGAACCGCGCGAAGCCCTCGTGGATGATCTGACCGGCGACGGTAAGAACGACCTCGCGGTCATCGTGCATGACCGGATTCTGGTTTATCCGCAGGAGTGAACGGAGCGCGGACGCCTCGTCCGCGCGAATCTGAAACTGGAGACGGAAACTCGCGGACGAGGCGTCCGCGCTCCTTTTTTTTCAGTGTCACTTCTTTTCCGTCGCGGCGGCGGCGGGCCGCACCGGCGACGGACTGGGCGTGAAGATTTTCAGGCTGAGGCCGTCCACGTTTGCGCTGCCGGAGAAAACTGAGAAGCCAAAATACTTCGACACCTTCGCGTAGTCCGGCAGCAGCGAGAAGTCCGCCCATTCTTTCAGGCTGTTTTGCGGATGGGCGAACGGCAAGGAGTTTTCCACCACGCTGGTTTCCGGCGGTCTGTTCGTCTGCAACGCGGCGACTTTTCTCAGCATGTCGAACGCGATGCGCATCGTTTCCGACTGATTCTCGTAGCCGAAGTAGCCGGTGCTTTGCCCGCCGATTTTTTGCGCGGCGTCATTGAGGCCGGGGGTTTCGCGCAGGGACTTCGTCTGGCTGTCGCTGCTGCGCAAGTATTCCTCAAGCAACGTGGCGTCCGTGCTCATGGCCACGTAACCGCTGCCAGCAGCGTAATTGAATTTGTTCTGTGTCACCGGGCCGGAAGCGCTGGGCAGTCGCGGCGTGACGAGATCAATGGAGTAAATCTTGCGGCCGAGGAACTCGCGCTCCTTGGGCGCGGCGGCTTGCGGCGAAAGCAGAATCAGCAGCGAGGGCAGCGCGGCGACGAATTTTTCGGGTGCGGGCGAGCCGAGCAGATAGAGCGTGGGTTTGTCGTTCAATTCCGGCAGCGACGTGCCGCGCGGCGATTTTTCCCACACGATGAGGTCGTCGCCGAAGTAGGCGAAGAGGTCTTTGCGGATGTCGAACTCGGGCTTTTGCTGGCGCGCGGCTTCGTTGGCGTTGCTGAGCATGTAGTTCCAGAAATTCAGCGCCTGCGGCGAAATGTCGCCCAACATTTTTTCCGTGGTGGCGATGGCTTTCTGCAAATCCTTGCGCCAGCGCAGAAACTTCAGCGCGTCGGCGGGCACGAACGCGGACGGATTGGAATCCTTGGCGTCGGGCGCGAGCAGTTTGAACAGACCGGCGCGAGTCGCTTCCGGCGCGGCGAGATAAATTTCGTAGCTGCCGCCTTCGTTCGAATCGTGATAAGCGAACGCGGCGCTGTTCAGGCCCGACAAGCCGAGCGCGCCGACGATTTTCGCCGGCTCGAAGGGCGGCAACGGATTCGGCGCTTCGGGATTCGGCGTGGACGGCGGAAGCGAACCGAGGATGCCGAAAAGTTTCTTGGCGTTGAACCAGGCGAAGAAAGGCGCGTCGCGAAACACGGCCAGTCGCGCGGAATCGAATTGCGCCTGATCAGCCAGCGCCGGCGTGGAACTGCCGCCGAGCCGGGCCGTGATTTTTTCCGCCGCGCGCAGCGAACTGCTGATCACGAGCAGCGAATCAAACTGGCCGATGACGAGTTCGCTTTTCGGCTCACGTTTCTTCTCATCTTCCTTGCCGAGTTCCTGCACGTCCTGTTTCGATGGCAGAAACTTCTGCAACGTTTTCGGCATGTCATTGCTCGAAAGCGTGACGACGGAGAATTCCACGTCGCGGATTTTTTCCGTGCGGAGAGTCTTGCCGGCGTCCACCCACTTTTTGCGGAGATCGCTGAGATTGGTTTTCAACTGGCTGCTTTTGGTTTTCGCGTCGAGCAAAATGACCATGGCCGGCGAGGTGTCGTTCTTGCCGTCCCAGCCGTCGAGCGTGACGGCGAACGTGAACTGGCCTTGCGCCAGCTTGCCGTAATCGTCGAACTTCACGCCGAGATCGCGTTCGAGCGGCGCGACGAATTCCTCTTTCCACTTGCTGATGAACTTGTCCTTGAAGGGCTTCATCGCCGGATCGTTCCAGAGCTGGGCTTGCGGAGATTTCTTGAACGACTCGCCGAGCTTCGTGCAATCGGGGACGGAGACGAGCAACAGCGTGTCGTCGGGCAGGATTTGTTCCGCCGCCGGAATCGCGGCGGTCGCGCGGTTCATGCCGCCGAGAAGCGCGAGGCTGAGAATGAAAGCCAGTTTGCTGGAAAGTTTTTTGCTGACAGAAGAAAACATGGTTGTGTGGTGTTTGGTGAAGAAGCGTTGAAACTTGCGGAAGCCCCTCACCCCGGCCCTCTCCCCATCCGATGGGGAGAGGGTGGCCGGCAGGCCGGGTGAGGGGTTTTCGTTGCCGGCAATCATTTTGAAAACTGTTCAGATCTTCTTCCGCAGTGAGGAATGCAAGCCCAGTTACTCATCCGCCGTCGTGTGACGCGTGCGGCTGGGCGGTTCGAGGTAGCGATAGGGATTGCTCGGGTTGTCGTTCGAGTAGGCGTAGGCGTCGCGATGATCGAGGAAGAAACGCACGGCCTCGACGGGAATCGCGAAACCGAGGCCCTCGCCGAAAGTGATTTTCATGTTGGTGACGCCGACGACTTCGCCGAGGAGATTGAAGAGCGGGCCGCCGCTGTTGCCGGGATTGATTTGCGCGGTGGTCTGCAAATAAAGTTCGCCGGCGATCTGCCGCGTCTTGGTGCTGAGAATTCCCTCGGTCACAGTGCGCTCCAATCCGAGCGGGCTGCCGATGGCGAAAACGCGCTCGCCGACTTGCAAGGCGTCCGCACTGCCGACGTTCACGAACTTGAACTTCGGCGCGTCCTTTTCTTCGATGCGCAGGAGCGCGAGGTCTTCGAACTTGTTGATGGCGACGATGCGCACCTGCTTGTAGGTCTTGCGTTCAAGCTGGCCCGAGCGTTGGTGATAAACCTCGACGGAAATCTGCGTCTCGCCTTCGATGACGTGGAAGTTGGTGATGAGAAAACCGTCTTCGTTGATGATGAAGCCGGAGCCGAGTCCGCCGGGCGTGCGGACCTGAACGACGGCTTCGCCGAGCTGATTGACGAGGTCGCGAACATTTTTTTCCGCGCCCGGACGGGCATTGGTCGCATAAAAACCTGGCGACGACGCGGTTGGTTGAGGCGCGTTGGTTGACGTGGTGGACTTTGCGGTCTTGGTCGGTTTGGTGGCGGGCTCGGCTTCGTCGGTCTTGGAAATTTTTGTGACCTGATTGCGCGGAACGACGAACACCGTGTAGCCGACGTCCACGACCACGGCGTCGCGTTTCTCAGACAGGACTTTGCCGGTGATGGCGGCGTTGTCTTTGAGGTAGAGGGTCTCGGAGGAAGCCGGAAGCGCGGCACTCGCAAGCACCGTCAGAAACGCGAACCGCAATCTTAACATGGGTTGACGATACTCAAGCAACCGCGCTTTGACAAGCGACGCGGGCGCTCGCCGTAGGGCTTTGCCTGCGTTGACAGGCGGATAAATTTCATGATAGTTTGCGCGCGCTTGTAACGGGTGCCGTATGAGTTCATTGCTGAACCAGCATGTTTTGGTGTTGAACCGGCTGTGGCAGGCAGTGAATGTCTGCACGGTCAGGCGCGCGCTCACGCTTCTTTTTCAGGGTCACGCCCAGGCGGTCTTGGACATGGACGACGGCTCCTTCCGCACTTTCAACGTCGGCGAATGGTTCGACTTTTCCTCGCAGCAACCGCATCCGGAAAGCATCTCGACGATCTCGTTCAAGGTGCGTGTGCCGCGCGTCATCCTGCTGCTCGTGTATGATCGCCTGCCGAAGAAGGAAGTGAAGTTCACCCGGCACAACATTTTCGAGCGCGACAAAAACACCTGCCAGTATTGCGGCCAGGTTTTTGACCGGAAAGATTT
>SCTL01000409.1 GCA_004297495.1 Verrucomicrobiota bacterium | reverse complement strand
GAGATGGAGTTGTTCCAGCCGCAGATGGCGCAACTCGGCCAGCCGCAATCCGGACGCATAGGCCAGTTCCACCGTAGCCTGCGTGCACAGACTTTCGGGCGTGACGGGAGTCTCGGGCGCGAGGAGCTTTTCAATTTCCTGATTCGTCAATGCCTTCGGTAAACGCTGCCAGCGTCGCGGCAGCGAAAGATGTTCCGCCACGTTTATCGGCAGATGCTTTTCGTCTTCGGCAAACCGGTAAAACGCCCGTAGCGCCGCGATTTCCAGATACACGCTCTCGCTGCTGAGACGCTTTGATGATTCTTTGGGTTCGCCCTCCAGCGGGCGCTCGCGCTCGTGTTGCAGGAACGCCATCAGGTGTTTCAACTCTACCTGCTTCCAGTCCGTCAGCGAATTTTTCCCTGCCCACGCCATGAATTTGTTCAGCAGTCCGGCGTAAGTTTTCTGCGTGTGCTCCGCCTGCCCGCGCTCGTGGCGGAGGTATTGCAGAAAGTCTTCGACGAGCGTTTGCATGGAGCAAGTCAGCGGGGCGTCGGACGCTTGCTCTTTTGATAATCCTGTTTCAACAATTCCTGATATTCCAAAAGGAAAAATGAAACGGCATGGTCAGGCTCAAACAGCAATTTTTGTCTTTGAAGAAATTGTTGTTTGTATTTTTCTTCGTCAGGCCGTTCGTGTTTATGGGTCAACTTTGCCAAAAGGATTGTGCGAACATCTTCTAGCCAAGGGAAATCGTTCGGGTTCAGCTGAACGTCGGTGATTGATTTTTCCGCCACCGAAAAATCGCGCTCCTGATCCGCAGTTAAACCGGCCAGTTGCATGTTTTGGAAGCCTGTCGGCCAGTTCTGCTTTGACCATTCTTGGATGGAGCTACGCAGTTTTTCAGCAAGTCGGGCGAAGTCGGCGTTGCGAAAACAATTCAAGACAAGTTTATGTCCTACAAAGTCATGTTCCGTCAATTTTGTAGCAGATTCATTCGTGATGGCCTCACACTCTGAGAAGTCGTGCTTCATCCAAGCAAAGCAAGCCAGGTAATTCCACGTTTGGCTGAAAAATGGCAGGCCTCGAACATACAGGAAATGATCGTCGGCAATTTTCAAATCAAAATAGGCTTTGAAGATTGGTCGAATGCAAGTCAATCCTCGCTCCGGAAAATTCCAAAGGTAAGCATATCGAGCCTGCGCCAACGCCCATGTCGCTGGAACTTTTGGAAACGAGCAAAAATCAAAATTCAGAAACGCCTTTTCTATTTCGCCTCGATTGAGTTGCTCTTGGGCGAGCGAAAACCGAATCATTTGAGAATCGGGAAATAGTTCCATCGCATCCTGAAACCGCTTCAAGGCCAGATTTGCGTCGCCTCGCCGCATCGCCTCGATTCCCATGAGGTGATGCCATGATTCTCTTTCTCGGTCGGTTAGTCCTTTGTAATCCAATCTCTCAAGAGACGATTCTATTTCGTTGCTGCGTCCTTCTTGATGCAACTTGTTCGCCAGTTCTTCAACCCGGTTTGTTGAAGGGTTGGGAGGTTCTGGTTTTTTTTTGAACCAGCTCACAATTTCTCCCCAGTCAACCGTCCGTAAGCCTCCAGATACTTCGCCTGCGTCTTGGCGACGACTTCCGGCGGGAGCGCGGGGGCGGGCGGAGTTTTGTTCCAGTCGAGCGTTTCGAGATAGTCGCGCACGAATTGTTTGTCGAAACTCGGCTGGCCTTTGCCGGGCGCGTATTCGTCCGCCGGCCAGAAGCGCGAAGAGTCGGGTGTGAGCACTTCGTCAATCAGGATCAATTTCCCCTCGAACAGCCCGAACTCAAATTTCGTGTCCGCGATGATGATGCCGCGTTGCCGTGCGTAATCGCGGGCGAACTTGTAGATCTTCAAGCTCAAGTCGCGCGCCTGATTCGCGATGTCGTCACC
>SCTL01000408.1 GCA_004297495.1 Verrucomicrobiota bacterium | reverse complement strand
TTGAACCACTGCCGGTCTTCGTCCACCAGCGAGATGAGCGCGATGGGCACGTCGCAAATCACGCCCGCCAGTTCGGCGAGTTCGTCGAACATTTCCTCCGGCACGGTGTCGAGCACGTCGTATTGCCAGAGCACCTTGAGCCGGCGCGCTTCGGTTTTTGGAATTGGAACTTTCATGGTTGAGGTCGTCGCCCGTTGTCAGCGTCAGCGGAAATGTAAAGTTTGCGCCATTGGTTGCAATGATTGTTTGTTGAGAGTTGAGAGCGGGAATCGCCTGCTCCCGCTCTCAACTCTCAACCTTCAACTCTCAACTCCCCCAAACCCGCTGCACGAACCACCACGCGCCGAGCGATGCTACGATCACCGAACACGCGGGCACAAAGCGGCGCATGAAATTTTCCTTCTGCCGCAGTTTCCAAATGATCGGCAAAACAATCGCGGCGATGGTGAGTTGACCAACTTCAACACCGAGGTTGAACGAGAACAACGGCATCGCCACGCCGCCGCCATTCGCGCCCACGCCCAGATCGCGCAGCACCGACGCGAAACCGAAACCGTGAATCAATCCAAACGCGAACGTCAGCAGCCAACGGCCCTTCGGCTCGCCGTGGCGCAACAAATTTTCCACGCCCACATAAACGATGGAGAGCGCAATGGCCGGCTCGGTGATGGTTGGCCGCAGTGCAAACAAGCCAAACGTCGCCACGCCCAGCGTGATGGTGTGCGCGACCGTGAAGCACGAGATGATTAGCAACGACGAGCGGAAATTCTTCGCCACAATCAGCAAGCCAAAGAGAAACAGCAGGTGATCGTAGCCCGTGCCGATGTGTTCAATGCCGAGCTTGAGGAAGCCGAGAAAAGTTTGCGGGGCTTCGGACTGCGGCGTTCCATTCGCGGCATCGAGGACGACGCTGATGCTGGGAGAATCCTGACTTACCAATCGCTCGGCCAGCGTTTCTCCCTGCGGCCCGAGCAGCGAAACAAACATGCGATGGCCCGGCGTCATGTCGCGAATCACATCGAAACTGATTTGCAGTTCCTTGAATTGGCGTCCCGGAAATTCCAACCGCACCACGACGTTGTTCGTGTCGTCGAGTTGGCAGCGAACGGAATCCGGCGCAACCATGTCCGCGTCGCAACGCAGCGTGCATTTGGCGGCGAATAGTTTGTCCAGTTGCGTCCGGGCTTTCGCGAACTCGTTCGCCGTGACCTTACCGTCGTGATCCGCGTCGAGATCGGCCAGCGCTTCAACATCGCGGATAGCGAAGGTGAGTTCAGTCTGCGCCTTGTCCGCCCGCAAGCGCACGGTCGCGGTGCTCAGGCCGACATCGTGCGCACTGGAGTTCAGCACAGCCAAAAAGATCAGCGCAAAGAAAATTCCCATGCGGCCAAGCAAGTTGCGAACGGACGAGATCATGTGCGGTAAAGATTATGGATTTGTTTCTGCACCGAAAGAAAAACGGCGGTCGAACAACTCTGTCCGACCGCCGTTTTGCGGTTGAGGGAATTTACGGGTGCGAGTGATTGCGTCCGTTCTGGGGCGTGGATTCGTAAGGGAAGACCTTGTTGTAGGCCATGTCGTTGTGATCCACGTTGTCGCCCGCCGGGCCGCGAACGATGATCGGCCCGCGCAGATCACTGATGAGCGCGGTGACGGCGATGTCCACCACGTCGTCGCCGAAGCGGCGTCCGTTTGGCCAGCCGCCGGGCACGGTGCCGTTGCCGAAGCCGGCTTGCACGGTGCTCGTGAGCGTGTCGCCGCCGAAGATGCCGAGGCGCGAGTAGCCCGCGTCATCAGGATTTGTCGGGTGACTCGCGCCACCGCCGGCGAAGCGGACCTTGCTGGTCGAGAGATCGCACTTGATTAGGTCGGGAATGTAAATGCCCGCGATGTCCGTGCGGTTCGTCTCGATGGACGGCAACGCCCCACCGAGCACGAGCGCGTTGAGCAAGTGCGCGAGTTCCGGCGTCTCGGCGTATTTGCGGAACAGCTTGCTGTCCTGTGACGGACTGGTGCGGCTGTAGAGGTCCTTGTCCGCAATGGCCACGAGGCCTTCGTTGAACAACGGATTTCCCTGACGCGCGACCTGCACCCAGCGGCCCGCGTTTTGATTTCCGTCCGGGCGCAGAATCCGGATTTGCTTTCGGCTCGTCGTCGCATAGACGCCCACGACCTGTTGATCGCCGCCGAGTTCGCTCACGGGAATTTCCAACGCCATCAGGTGCAGGTTGAATCCGCCCTGCGAATCCTTGCCCGGGTTGCGGAGCTTGAGCAGATCAAACACCGCTTCAACGTCAGAATAAAATCCGTCGTCACGCTGACCGGCGAAAGCTACATAACCGTTGCTCAGGCTTACGATCGCCTGCTTCGTGTAACGATCCAATTCCGCCTCGGTCGCAACGCCGTCCTTCGCGCGATTTTCGCCATTGTCGCCCTGGTTGTAATAAGGCGTAGCAATGCCTTGGTTGTTCGGTGGGACGATGCCGTTGCCCAGCACGGTGCGGGCGCCGGTGTGATGATTCACTTTTGTGACCGTGTAGGTTTGCGTGAGGTTCTGCGCCGCGTCGCCGATATCTTG
>SCTL01000407.1 GCA_004297495.1 Verrucomicrobiota bacterium | reverse complement strand
CAGCCAGCGCGGCAACTCGGCAATGCCTGTCACCATGATCACGAAGACACTTTCTGTGTCCGCCCCGGACCCCCGAACGGGTTCGCTGAAAGAATTCCTACCCGGCGAGCCGAACGGTTTCGTTCCTGTCTGCGGCCAGACCGCCGGTCCCCCTTATTTTCGCGTGTTGGTGGCAAACAACGACGAGTTGGATCGCCGCCGCACAATCTCGAAACTCAGCGAGGCGTGGCCGCTCGAACGCGCCCTGTTGGTGGAGTGCGTCGCGGACGTCGCCGAGGCGATTAAGAAGATTCGCAGCAACCGACTGGAAACGATCCGCAGCAACCGATACGCGCTGGCCGTGCTGGACTGGCACAGGCCGCCGCAGGCTGGCATGGCCGTGTTGCGGGCGCTGCGCGAGGGCGGGCTGCACATCCCCGTAGTTGTGGTTTCAAGCCAGCGCCGCGCAGCCATTTCGCACGATCTGCAGATGATGGGCGCGGGCTTCGTTGATAAGGACAAAATGGACGCCGTCGGTTTCCGCAATGCGATCGTGGTATCAATTCTCTTCCAGCAATGGGTGTTCGGATTCGCCAGGTCCGGACACCAACTGTACCTGGATGCATTGGCAAAAAAGCGGGAGACGGTTCTTGTCCGTGGCGTTGATTCTTCTCGAGAATCAGGACGATGCGGAAAACGAGCAGAAGAGTTTTCGGAACGACTTTGCGCAGTGGGCTGAAGATCCTTGCCAGTAGCATATCATCGCCGTCAGTACGCTCCTCGCAGTTGCGACCACAAGTTGCCTGGGCGGTTTTCGACGAATCGTTGCGGTTCGCCTTTTATTTCATCTTCCGCGCCATGCGGGCCATCTCGTCCTCGCCGAGCGGCGACTTGTGTTTAACGCGAAAGCTCTCGACCCATTCCCGGGCGAAGTCGCGCTGAAGCCGCCAGTTGAGGGCGGCAGTAATGCACATCGCGATGAGCGCGCCGAGGCTGGCCAGCGCCATGTCTTTCTGCGCATCCCACACGTCGCCCTGCTGGCCGACGTACGCCTGACCGAGGTCGCCGCCGAACGCCACGGACGTGCCCCATTCCGCCAGCTCATAGAGCATCGAGGTGGACATGGTCAGGTCGAGCGGCAGGAAATAGCCCCAGAACCCGCGCACGTTGACCACGCGCAGGAAGACTTCGCGCACCGGATACGCTAGCAACAGGCCGTAACTGAAATGCACGATGCGGTCGAAGTTGTTTCGCTCCCAGCCGATGAGGCTGTTGAACGTCCGTCCGGTGAGGTGTCGGAACCACGCATCGTAAGGCACCTCCGAGTACGAGTAATGCGCGCCGATCTGGTGCAGGCACATGAACACAAAGATCATCGTGTAGGACACGCGCGAGAACAACAGCCGGCGATGAAACACGGTCAGAAAAACAACCCCCGCGATGGCGAGGGCGTTTTCCAACAACCAAACATTGCGGTGCAATGGGTGAATCGCCAGCGCCACCCACCAGATGCCGAAGAGCGCGGCGAGGATCAACAAATAGTGCCGATGCGGAATGAACAGGGCGGGTGGCCAGGAAAATCCCGCAGGCTGCTTGTCACCATTGGGAAGCAGCGCCCGCGCGCGCTTCAACCAGCGCCTCGCCCAAAGAAACTCCGTTGCCAGAATCGCCAGCCCCAAGGGAATGACCAGAATGGCCGGGCCGGGCAACACGATCATGGCGATCCCCACCAGCACAACGCTGCCGCCCACGAGCGCGACCACGAGCTTGTGTGCGCGCTGCAAATTTAGACGATCCAGGAGCCGGCGGTATCTGGTGATGAGGTTCATACTTTTTGAAAAGGTAACAACAGCCTCAAGTCTTCTTGGGAGGACTCCATCCGCTTGTTCATCATTCGTGCAGGCTCATCGCGTTGAATCTCCTGGCGAACGGACTGCTTTTACCGACTTCGTTTCCGGGGCGACAGGTTCGAATGACGGATGAATGGGAGGTGGGTTTGTCTTGTTCACGTATCTGCGCACGAGCCAGTGCCGCTGCATCGCTTCGATCAACCGCTCCAACTCGCGCATTGAGGAATGCGTCTGCAAAACCAATCCGGGAAGATCTTCAGCCTCGGAGCGGATAGTATCGCTGATCGCGGGCAAATTGGTGCTGGCTTGCTGAACGTTTTTCAACGTGACTTGAAGTTCGTCCACCGAGTGGCTGGCTTTGACGAGCAGCGACTTCAACTCGTCCGCAGTTGCTGGATCGGTCAGCAATTTTCCCACCGTGCCCTTGCCCGCTTGAACGTCGGTGACGAGGTCGTCCACGCGTACGACCATCTCGTCCAACCGCCCGCGAGTCGTGATGAGGTTCGATCCAAGCGTGGTCCACGTATCCAGACCGCCGTGGACTTTCTTCAACACGAGCAGGGTTTCGCGGCGGACTTCCTCGACGGCCGCTTCCAGTGCGCTTTGAAACTGTTCTTTGCAAACGATGGAAGCATTTTTCTCCGGCAACGGCTGGCCCTCGCCGCGCGAGATCTCAAAAAACGAATCACCCGCCACACCGAATTTCCTTTTGACGACCGCTGATGAATCCGCGCACACGAACCGGAAGTAGTCGCGGCGGATGTTCGCCTGCGCTTCCATCCGGCCTTTCTCATACACGCCCACGTCGGAGACTGTTCCCACGAGTGTGCCCAAAAAGTAAACCTCCGATCCCTGCCGGATCCCCGCCGCGCCGGCTTCAGGCAGAATGATCCGCACCGCGATATTGCTTCGGAACCAGCGCTGGCTGCGGCCCGTCCACACGACGGCGGCGATCAGCACGGCGACCACGATCAGCACGAACGTGCCGGTGATTTCGTTGACGCGGCGGAATTTGAAGCGCTGTTCTTCAAAGCGAACGGATTCCGGAATGTTCTTCGTTTCGTCCATAAAATCACAGGTAAGTCAGCAGCGATACCACAGCGGAGATGACAAACAATCCGGCAACGGAGCGGGTGAGCGCCCGTTGCGTGGCTTGAGGGATTTCGGCGTCGGACTTGCCAACGCCCAACCCGCCGATGCAACAGGACGCGCTCGCAAACAGGGCGGGCACGATGCTTTTGGCGAGGATGCTGAAAATGTCATTGGGGTGGACGGCGCTGGAAATGGCGTCCGCAAATAAAAACAAATCACGGCTGCCTTTCCCCGTCCATGACGAGAAAAGAAAACCGCTCGCGAAGGCGACGAAGATAAAAATAATCGTCAGGCAAAACGTGGACACGGCCATGCCCAGCACGCGCGGCATGGCGAGATGCAGGAACGGATCGCATCCCTGCGCTTCCTGCGCGCAGACTTCCCCGTTGATTTTGAGGACGCCGAGTTCGGTCGTCATCGCGCTGCCGCTGCGGACGATCACGATGAGATTGATCAGCACCGGTCCGAGTTCGCGCGCCACCACGGCGACGAGCAGCGGCCCGAGCAGTTGCGACTGCCCTGCTTCGCCGGTCCAGAAAGTGAGTTGCACCACCACGGAAATGCCGAC
This sequence comes from Verrucomicrobiota bacterium, assembly GCA_004297495.1. GTDB lineage: Bacteria > Verrucomicrobiota > Verrucomicrobiia > Limisphaerales > JADLHS01 > SCTL01. The sequence continues at coordinate 629 of SCTL01000407.1, read as the reverse complement.
GAAGATGGCGACCGCGCCGACAAACCAAAGCGGTTCGACGCCGATTGACATCACCTGCCGCGCCAGCGCCGTCCGCACCGCGCGGACCCAATATCGCGGTCGAACACCGGTCCAAAACACCGTCCCGATCACCGCCGCCGCGTGCCGCAATTCATCCCATTGCACGCGCGCGAAGCCGCCCACGCTCGCCAGTGTTTGCAGGGAGAGGCGGCCCCACACGCCTGCCCGGTTCGCTATTCTTTCGGCCGAATGATTCATCTGGATCCGTTGATAGAATCTTGAGGGTTCATCGCGAAAGCAGTTCGCTGACGGGTGACATCGTCTCAACGCGGTCGCAAAGGACTTTGATGGAAACCAGAATCGGCACCGACAACAACGCGCCGGGCACACCCCAGAGCCACGTCCAGAAAATCAACGAAACAAAAATGACCACGGGATTGAGCGTGAAGCGCCGGCCCAGCAACACCGGTGTAATGAGGTTCGCTTCCAAAAGATAGAGCGCCAGGTACCAGGCGGGCGGCAGGAGTCCCTTCCCCAGCGTGTCGAAAGTAAGCAGGCCGACCGTGGCTAACACCATGACGCCGGCGACGGGGCCAAAGTAGGGCACAAAATTCAACACCGCCACGAAC
>SCTL01000406.1 GCA_004297495.1 Verrucomicrobiota bacterium | reverse complement strand
ACAAAACAAGGTCCTCCAACTTTGCCAAGAATCCTGCCTCTTCGACACCAATCAACTCCTTCATTTCGGGAAAAATCTCCTCATCGTATTCGCAAAATGACACGCCTTCGACTCGCCGCGTCTCACTGTCGAACGGCAGAACTTGTTCCTTTACCAACATGTAAACGTCTATCATCGGCCGCGCGCACAGCGTGAAGTAGCGGAAGGGTCGCTCTCCTCCAAGGGCAACTTGAAGCTTCTTTGCCTGCGGCAACCACAGACGGGTGCGCTTGTGGTGCTTTCGTAGGCATGGCCACCACTTCCCGAATCGATCGCTACTCATTGAAGATTTCTCCGATCAGTTCGTAAAATATTTTTCGCCTCTTTTCCACAGTGCCCTCGCGATTTGCCACCTCGAACGCAGCCACAACACGCGCCGCGATTCCGCGGTTTTTTTTGTGACCTAAAACATGTTTTGCTTCCGGATGCGATTCATAGATTTCGACGATTCCAGTACTTTTATCCAACTGCACCAATTCAGCGGGATTTTGGCCCTTGGCCTTCGGCACGATCTCGATTTTGGTGAACTGCTTTTTCGTCGCCTGCTTCAGCTTTGTTGAAAACGTCGAAACGGTTTCTCGTTCGCGGGTTTCACGGCGTTGCTTGTTGCGCGCTTTTTCTTCTTCCCATGAGCCGGGGAAAATTAACTCGTGAAGTATCGAATGGACGAATGCCTGAAGACGAATGTATTGCGGATCGAGCGAATTAAAACCATCACGATCGACCTTCAATGCGTCATCAAGCCCATGCTGGACGAATACTTCGGAAGACAACATTGAAAAGCGTGGACCCTCAGCTAAAGGGTAATTCATTATGTTTGAATCGTACTGTCCAATCGCAACATTCCGCAGGCGGATCAGAATACCCTGATACTCCTTCGGAAAGAGCCTTGTTGTTTGCAGGAAAATGTACCCCGAAAACTGCAGAGGGTAACCATTCACCGTTTTGGAATAAGCGAAATGAAAGATTTGGAATAGATAGTCTCTGCCTTTGACGCCAATATCATATTTGTCAACGCTCACTTCTTCTTCGTGAACACCATCTTTGAGAGTAAATGTTACATTCCTCGGCGATCGTGGAAAGATGCAGTCTGCTGCCTTTATCCGATCTTTGTTGCTCGGGAGTACGACCGGACGACACAGTTCAATGTTGTCGACTTCAACTCGAAAATCGAAACCCTTTAGTTGTTTTTGAAGCGATGCAATCTCCGGGACCTTCAGCAAGATAGTTTCTAGCCCTTCACCTTTTGAATCCGATTCGACATACGGAATTGGACTCGCGAGGGCGAGGCCGAAGAGAAGTTGATCGTATTGGGAGGCGAAGTATAACGAGCTGAGTCCGGGATTTGCGATCGCATCAATGAACCGTTCGAAGGTTGGATACGACTCCGACGATTGCCAGAACCGACTGTGTGCGAAAGTCTCCAAGTTCGACATAGTCTTTCGGAACATGTCTCGAAGGGCAGTCGTGGTGACAATAATACCGTGTTTTCCTTTCTCGTACGAAATATCCGAGTACCTGTATTCACCATGCTTGATGATTTTTGCCTGATTTTCCTTGGTCTCCTCGACTATTCGGTCGATTTCCTGTCTGGAGTATGCTGGGAACTTAATTTCCGCCTCAAAGGCGGTCCTAGTCGGTTCGTGGAATGAACGAATTTTGAACCGCGGGCATATCTGGGCTAACGAAAGAAGGCCGACTCCCAATCGGCCGACAGTTGGTCTGCCGTTTTTCCCGACTTGTGCTTGGGCTGTCGCCTGCTTCTCACTGTCGCCGATGCCGCCCTCCATCAACTGAATGAACTTCGTCTTTGAAATGCCGCTGCCGTCATCTTCGCAACTGAATGTCGCAAATGTTGGAAAGCTGGTGTGTAACTTGGCGTAGGTGGCACCTGCATCGTACGCGTTCGAAATCAATTCTTTGATCGCGCCGGCAGGCGTCCGGTACATGCCCTGCGAAATATGCCCGATAACTTTCGCTGCGAGCTTTACCGGTTTCCACGTTTCAGCCATAGCCCTACTGGTTGCGTAATAGTAAAACGTTTTCGGACAGATAGCGTTGAGTGCTGGTCGCCCATTTACGGCGCCACACCCGAATTGTTTCAACCTCAAACCCTACCTGTTCCGCGATTTCCGCGAGAATTTGAGCCGTTGGAATGCGCGTTTGGAAATATGAAGCTTGGTCGCCGACGATGTAGGCGCAACGCGCTCCTTCCTTGAGCAAGGGCCGCAAGGTGCGCAAATGCCGCTTCATGCCGCCAAAGTATTCCTTCGTCACTCGCCCATAGAGCCGCGCAAAACCGTAACTCTTCTTCTTGGCTTTTGACTCAATCCGTTGAGCTAACCGCGAAATTCGACCGTTTCCGTCAACCTGTTTGGAATCTGCGTCAGTCACGTAGATTCCCTTGGTGTGCGACCTGACCATCGTCTTTTTGATTCCCCGTAAAGACTCGCGGTCGGTTACGTGCTCAAGAAATGCAAGCTCAAGCCGACTATTCCGGGTGTAATCGTGTTCAGTTGGGTAAGGTGGCGAACAGATAACCGCATCGAATCCACCGCGGGGCACTTGCAACCACGAGCGAGAGAGCTTTCGCGAATCACCTAAAACTACGTCCGTGAACGATGTGTTGCACGCCCGCGCGATCTTGAGATCTTCCACCATCTGTTCAACATGAGTACGGAAGTGCTTCAGCACATCCACGCGCTCTGATTGTTTTGAGCAGTATAGCTCGGGGCCAAAACGAACATTTGAAGCGGTATGAACGAGTTCGTTCATCGCAGCGAGCAGTAAAACGTTTTTGTATGCGGTGCCGACAGGCAAACCACGTACTGAGGACTTAATCGCGAGCACGTCCCATAGATTTGCCTTTGAGATCCAGCCTCGATCTAACATGCCACATTCATCAATGTATTTGTAAGTCGGGTCTGAGACCAAAGCTTCTCGATCCTCCCGTGCGTTCGGGAATGCATCGCAAACTTGATCGACTGCGGCAACGATCTTCTCGGGAATCAATCGCCAATTCGTCTTCACGCGAGCGGCAAACCAACTGGAAGGGTTTGCGTCAACAGCCGAACAGTTAACGCCTCGTTTCTTGCATTCAACGACTGTTGTGCCACTTCCACAAAAGGGATCGAATACAGCCGCACCAGGCTTCAATTGAAATTCATCGATGATGTCGGCCACTAGATGATCTGAGAAACCGAGGACAAGTTTATACCAATCATGAATTTCCCCATTCCGAAAAGTTTGTGGGTGGATGGATTGCGTCATAGTCAGCGTGCAGCGAACTCTGTCAATTTAATCGGAGTTCGTCAAATCTCATAACGATTCGATTGGTGCGGTTTTAATATGGGTTTATTCGCGCCTATTTCATAAACCCACTGTCCGCCAGCCATTCCGCGAAACGTTCGATCCATTTGCCGGCGGGTTTGGGGTCGTTCGCCCGCAGGCCAAAGCCGTGGCCGCTCCCGGCGTAGATGTGCAGTTCGGCGGGCACTTTGAGTTGTTTGAGTTTCAGATACATACTTCTCAGTGTTTTGCGAAATTCTTATTGCTGATGGAGACGGTAGAAAGCGGTGGGGGGCGGGTTCAGGTCTGGATAAGTCAGATTGCCATTGGCGGGAGCATTCGAAGTCGCGAGAACGGTCCACGATGAGAGATTGGTGGAGCGTTGGATTTCGTATTGCA
>SCTL01000405.1 GCA_004297495.1 Verrucomicrobiota bacterium | reverse complement strand
CTTCTTTTTCCGCAGCCTGGATGCGCGCGAACTCGCCATAAACTTCCTCGCGCACCGGTTCGTCGCGCGTGATGAGTTCCTGTCCCTGTGTCGCGCGCATGGCGAGCAGGATGTGATGGCAATTGATGGCTTCAAGCGGGCGCGCCGGGGCGTAGGTGTGTTCCGTGCCGGAAACTTCATTCACCAATCGTGCCGCGATGAGCGTTTGCATCACTTGCTGCACGAGGCGGCTGGGGATGCCGAGTTCCTTGGAGATTTGCGGCACCGTGGGCGGCGGTTCGCCGAGCAGATAACGCTGACCCAGCGCAGTCATCAAGCGCAACGCGACGAACTCGCGCCCGCGCTGGTTCACATTCTCGACGAGTTTTTCCTGAAGGTAGAGCGCGCGATTCTGAAACGCATACGCGACTTGTGCGCCGAACAGCACCGTGAGCCACACGACGTAAAGCCCGCCCATCAGCAGCGGCAACAGCGCGAGGCTGCCGTAAATTTTGCTCGCGCTGACTGCCTTCGACGCGAGCACGAAGCCGAGGGTGTTGTAGAAATGCCAGGAAACGCCCGCAAGCGTTCCGCCCACGAATGCGGCGCTGAAATCAATCTTGGTGTTCGGAACGAGTTTGTAAAAAAGCGAGAAACAGACGCAGATCAAGATCACCGGGAGCACTCTTGAGATGAACGGCTCAAACATCGGCATGAAAGAAAGCAGATCGTGCGTCTTCTGAAAGTGCGGCCCGCTGGCCAGCACTACTGCCGCCGCGAGCACCAGCGGGCCAAGGGTGATGGTGGTCCAATAAAGGACGATGCGCGCGAGCCAGTTCCGTCCGCGAGTCACGCCCCAGATGTCATTGAAAGCTTCTTCGATTCGCGTGAGCGTGAGGATGGCGGTAATGAATAACGCAATCACGCCAGTCACACCAAGTGTGCCGCTGTAGGTTTTTTCGACAAAGCCACGAATGTAATCGGCGGCCCGCTTTCTTGCGGCAGCGGTGTCGGGGTTGCCGGTCGGCGGCTGCTCAAGCGCTGCCCCGGCAGAGATCACCGGGTTTTGATTGGTTGTTGATTCGGAAGGTGAGTTGGTTGATGCGGACTCTGCCAACAGTTCTGCGGGCAGGAAAGGTCCGTACATATTTGTTCCGACGCCGACGTCGGGAATCATGGCTTCAGCAAACCGCTCGATGAAATGGTTAATCTCCTGCCGACCTTCCGGGAAAATGCTGGTGACACTCATGGCCACTGCCAGCATCGGAATCAAAGCGAGCATCGTGACATAGGACAAGGACGAGGCGCGGACGGGACAGCGGTTGCGCACGAAGCTGCGCCACACGAGCACCCAGAAATGCACGAATGTCTCCAGTTTGGTGAAGCCTCGCTCCAGCAGCGCCGGGTCATCCGTTTCAAGGCGCTCGCCTTGCAGGATGCGCATGAGCCGGGAGATCGGTTTGTTGAACATGACGAACGCCGCAACGCTAACAAAGCATCAGGGCAAGTCAATCGGCGGTGTCGGTGGGGAACATTCAACATTCAACTCTCAACATCGA
>SCTL01000404.1 GCA_004297495.1 Verrucomicrobiota bacterium | reverse complement strand
AAACAAGCGCCGTCACCTCTTCCTGCTGCTTGCGTTAGCCGCACTCGGGCTGGTGGCTTTGTTCACGTTTCATTCGCGAGAACCGGAATTCGAGGGTAAAGACCTGGGCGAGTGGGTTGATATGCTGCCTGATCCCTTCGGGTTGGAGACAAATTCAGTGGCTCAACGGGCGGTTCAGCAAATTGGCACTAACGCAATTCCATTCTTACTGGATGAACTACGCACCGAGCCACTGCCTTGGGAAGGATTCTCACCGCTGTTAAGTCGAATGCATTTGAATGCAAATCTGCCAACAGCTAGCGAGCGACGAATCAAAGCAATCAGTGGTTTTCAAGCACTTGGCCCGTTGGCCGATCCAGCCATTCCGGAGATTCAAAAAATCTTGTTCGCCCCAAATGCAGACTCCCGAGAAATGGCAATATACGCGCTGCACGCTATTGGATCAGACCGCACGCTATCTGCTCTCACTCTGTGTTTGACCAATTCTGATGCCGTTTTGCGTAGAGACGCCATCGATTTTCTTGGCCTTGCCGGCAGCCGGGCCGTTTTGGCAGTTCCGGCCTTGCTGACAAATCTGGAATCCAATGACGCACTAACACGCAACTGCACGGCAAGAGCGTTGAGCCGCATAAAACCAAGACCCGAGGTGATCGTGCCGGCGTTGACCGAGTTGGTTAATGATTCAGACACCAGAGTTGTAACCACTGTTCTTGCGGCGCTGGCTGCATTGGGAACTGATGCCGAATCAGCCGTTTCAAATGTGGAAAAACTGGTTGATCGCGCTGCGCCACCTTTGCGGCAGAAGGCAGCATTCACGTTGGTTAGAATCAAATGTCAGATGTATGAAGGCGGGATCAATCGCGGTCCGAAGGACGAAAAGAAACTCGCGCTGGTTTTTACGGCGCACGAATTCGCCGAAGGCGCAGAGGCGATACTAAACGCGCTCGCAAAGCATCAGAGCAGAGCTTCTTTCTTCCTGACAGGTGATTTTCTGACGGATACAAACCACACGCCCGTGGTGCAGCATCTGATTCAGGAGAATCATTTCATTGGCCCGCATTCCGACAAACACCTCCTGTATTGTTCATGGGAAGCCGACCGCAAAACCCTTGTCACACACGATCAGTTCGCGTCGGATATTGAGGCCAACAACCTGAAAATCTATCAAAGCTATCCCATCAGTGAAGCGCCAGCTTCATCACCTGCTGAGCAGTATTTGCGCGAACGCTATGGTTCGTCGCATGCCGCACCTGCGTCATCGATATATTTCTTGCCGGCGTTTGAGCATTATAATCGCGAGATCGTTGGGTGGGCGAAGCGAATGCGTATGACGCTCATCAACTTCACCCCCGGCACGCGGTCGAACGCGGATTACACGGGCGAGGCGGACACAAATTTCGTTTCGTCGCAGGCCATCTTCGACAGCATCGTGAAGAAGGAGCGCGAAGACCCGCACGGGTTGAACGGGTTCATCCTGCTCCTGCACCTCGGCAGCGGGCCGGGACGCGCGGACAAGTTCCACACCCGCTTCGGCGAATTGCTCGACACGCTCGCCGGCAAAGGCTACCAGTTCGTCCGCGTGGATGAGTTGCTCGAACCCAAGCCCGAAACCAATGCGCCGAATCAAACCCCATCCCCGTAGCAGCCGACGTGAGTCGGCTCAAATTGTTTCGGCGTTGGGAATGAGCCGACTCACGTCGGCTGCCACATTCTTTTGCGTGATCCTTCTTCATTCGGTCTTCGCCGAGGAAATCTTTATCCGCGCCAGCCAGGTCGGTTATCACATGAACGAAGCGGGGACGGCTGTCGCATTTTCCAAGTCACCGCTGCCGGCGACATTCGAGTTGGTTTCCGAGAAAGACGAGCGACTGGTCTTCCTGCGCAGCGAAGTCAAGCCGATCACCAACGCAAGTTGGGGACAATTCACCAATCACGCGGAACTGGATTTTTCGTCCGTCCACACACCGGGTCGTTACGTTTTGAAAATCGGGAGCGCCCGGTCGCTGCCGGTTCAAATCGGCACTGACCCGTTTGGAAATCTTGCGGCGAATTCGCTCGAATTCATGCGCGAGCAACGTTGCGGGTTCAATCCGTGGCTCAACACGAACTGCCATCAACTCGACGGGCGCACGACGTTCGGTCCGCTTACGAATGGAACTCCCATTGACGCGCGCGGCGGCTGGCACGACGCGGGAGATTTGCTGAAGTATCTGCTTACTTCTGGCAACGCGACGGCACAGATGTTGTTGGCACATGAACTCAGAGGACAGAGATCAGAGGTCAAAGATCAGAAGTCAGCCAGCGAGTTCCTGACCTCTGGTCTCCGACCTCCGACCTCTGGTTTGCTCGACGAAGCGCGCTGGGGTCTCGACTGGATGCTCAAGCTGCATCCCGCGCCGGATCAGCTTTATCATCAGGTCGCCGATGATCGCGATCACGCGGGCTGGCGTTTGCCGCAGGATGAGATCACCGATTACGGCTGGGGCAAGGGCGGCGCGCGCGTGGTGTATTTCGCCGACGGCCAGCCGCAGGGTTTGCATCAATTCAAAAGTGAATCCACCGGCGTCGCGAATCTCGCGGGCCGTTACGCCGCCGCGATGGCACTCGCGTTTCAAATCTGGAAAAGCGATCCGCAACAAAAGGATTTCGCGCGGCGTTGCCTGCAAGCGGGCCGGGAAGTTTATGAGTTGGGCTGCGCGAAGGAAGGCGTGCAGCAGGGAAATTCCTTCCGCTCGCCCTATCGCTACGAGGAAACAACGTGGGCCGACGACATGGAATGGGGCGCGGCAGAACTTTTCCGCGCGACGGGCGAGAAAAAATTTCTGGCCGACGCGAAGCATTACGCCGAACTAGCCGCTGACGAAAATTGGATGGGCCGCGAACAGACGAAGCATTACCAGTTTTATCCGTTCACGAATCTCGGCCACTTCCGGCTCTACGATCTCGTGGACTGCGACTTCAAAAAGCTTCTCGCCGGTTACTATCGCGACGGCATTGAGCGTTGCGTGAGCGCGGGGGAGATAAATCCCTATCGCGTCGGCGTCCCGTTCATCTGGTGCTCGGACAATCTGGTCGTCGCGCTCGTGACGCAATGTTTGTGCTACGAACGGATGACCGGCGACACGCGCTATCGCGAATTTGCCGCGAAGCAGCACGACTGGTTGCTGGGCCGCAATCCGTGGGGCGTGACGATGTTCACGGAGATCGGCAGCGTGTTCCCGCGCAATCCGCATCTGATGACGACTCAACTTACGAAGCGCACCATGCGCGGCGCGCTGGTGGACGGGCCGGTCTATGAACGCATTTTCAAATCGCTCAAAGGTGTGCAGATCACCGAGCCGGATCCGCTCGCGGCGTTTCAGGGCGCAGCGGTCTATCACGACGAGTTGCATGATTACTCCTCGAACGAACCAACGATGGACGGCACGGCTTCGGCGATCTTGATGTTCGTGCTGTGTGCCGAGGCCAGGCATTGAGCGAAGAAAGAAGCATGGGACATTGGCAACTCACGCTCCTGTTTCTGACCGGCCTCGCCGCCGGTTTCGTGGACACGATTGCCGGTGGCGGCGGGCTGATCACGCTGCCGGTGATGCTCGGCTGCGGATTCGATCCAAAGCTGGCGCTCGGGACGAATAAATTTCAAGCCACGTTTGGTTCGGGCAGCGCGGCGTGGCACTTCTCGCGCGCGGGCGCGGTGGCGTGGCGTGATTGCGCACGCGGTTTCATGCTCACGTTCGTTGGCGCAGCGCTCGGTACGCTGGCGGTGCAGCAACTCGATCCGAGTTTTCTCAAGCGCGGTTTGCCCATTCTGCTCGTGGCAGTGGCAGTGTATTCGATTCTAAAGCCAGACCTCGGCGTGCGCGATTTGCATCCGAAAATGGAGAGTGTGCGGTTCGATTTTATTTTCGGTCTTGGCATCGGATTCTATGACGGATTCTTCGGCCCAGGCACGGGCACGTTTTGGGCGATGGCGTTCGTGTTGATGCTCGGTTTCAATCTCACACGCGCCACGGCGCACACGAAGGTGATGAACTTTGGCAGCAATCTCGCGTCGTTGCTCTTCTTCCTGCTCGCGAAGAAAGTTTTGTTTGTGCCCGGGCTGGCGATGGGCGGGGGTCAATTGCTCGGGGCTTGGCTCGGAAGTCATCTGGTGGTGAAAGGGGGCACGAAATTCATCCGGCCCATTTTCATTTCCGTGGTACTTGCAATTACTGGAAAAGTCCTGTACGACGCGTGGCTGCGATAATTCAACCCAGGCGTCGTCATGAAAACTGTGATCTTGGCCGGAACGAAAAAAGGACTTTTCCTTCTGACGAGCACGGATCGTCGGCGCTGGAGTCTGAGCGGGCCGCACCTGCGCGGGCGCGAAATCAATCACGCCACTTACGACGCGCGCACCGGTCGCATCTACGCGACGGCCAACGACGCGTGGTTCGGCTCGGAGATTTCCTGGACGTCGAATCTCGGGAAGAAATGGGAATCAGCGAAACGCAATCCGGCGTTCGACAAGAAAACCAAACTGAAGCTGGAGCGCCTCTGGCACATCGAGCCGGGGCGCGTGAAAGAAAGAAATGTGCTCTACGCCGGTGTCGCGCCGGCGGCGTTGTTCCGCAGCGAAGACGGCGGCAGGACGTGGGGCGAGATCAAATCGCTGACCGCGCATCCTTCCCGAGCGCGCTGGCATCCGGGCGCGGGCGGGCTATGCCTGCACTCGATTGTGATTGATCCGACGGATGCGTTGCGGATGTTCGTGGGCATCTCGGCGGTCGGAGTTTTCCGCACCGAGGACGGCGGCAAAACCTGGAGCGTGGCGAACAAAGGCACGCGCGCGGAGTTCATGCCGAACAAATATCCCGAGTTCGGCCAGTGCGTGCACAAACTTTTGCTGGCGGATGGCGGGCGTTCGGTGTTGTTCCAGCAA
>SCTL01000403.1 GCA_004297495.1 Verrucomicrobiota bacterium | reverse complement strand
CTGAAACGCGCGCCCATCGTCATCGGTGAATGCGATCCCGAGGGCTGTGCCGCGTGCCAGGGCAGCCAGCTTGGCTATCGCAACGGCACGATGTATTCGAGCTACACGGCGGCGAGTTTTGCGCGCATTTACGATCTCGCCGACCGGCGCGGCGTGAACCTGGACGCGGCGCTGACGTGGGCGTTCACGTTCGAGGATCAACCGCCGTTTGCCGGCTTCCGCCAGCTCGCGAGTTGCGGCATTGATCTGCCGGTGTTGAATGTCTTCCGCATGTTCAGCCGGATGAACGGACAGCGCATCGCGGTGGAAAGTGATTCCGCCGTGCCGCTCGAAGCGATGCTCAAGTCCGGCGTGCGCGAGTGGGCGGACGTTTCCGCGCTCGCAAGTTTCGACGGCAACAAACTCTGCGTGCTCGCGTGGCATTATCACGATGACGACTTGCCCGGCGAGGAGTCGGTGGTCGCGCTCGAACTGGCAGGTGTGAAGGCGGACAAGGCGCGACTCACGCGGTACGCAATTGACGCGGAGCACAGCGACGCGTTCACGGCCTGGCAGAAAATGGGTTCGCCCGCACAGCCAACGCCTGCGCAGTTCGCGGAGTTGGAAAAGGCCGGGCAGCTCGCGGCGGTCGGCTCACCAGAATTGGTTGCTGTCACGGACGGGGCGATGAAGTTTAATTTCCGCCTGTCCCGTCAAGCCGTGACGCTGCTCGTGTTCGAGTTGGCCCGGTAAGCGGGACGCAATCCATTATGCGGAACACAATGGCCCTGGCTGGCCTTATCCTCGCCGGCGCAATTACTGTCAGTCGCGGAGCGGTCGCGCGGTATTCGCCGCCACCCTCACCGCGCGCGACGTTCAGCTTCAACGCCGGGTGGAAATTCTTCAAAGGCGACGCGACGAGCGCGATGGAAGTTTCCTTCGACGATTCGAAATGGGCGGACGTGAGCGCGCCGCACACGTTCAACGACGTGGATTCCTACACCGCGATCATCAGCCATAGCGGCGGAGATCGTCGTGCCTGGACCGGCGTCGTTTGGTATCGGAAACATTTCAAGTTGCCCGCGAGCGCGAAGGACGGAAAAGTTTTTCTGGAGTTCGAGGGCCTGAAACAGGCCGGACGTTTCTGGGTGAACGGAAAGTTCATCGGCAAATACGAAAACGGCGTGACGCCGCTCGGGCTGGATGTGACTCCGTTCGTAAACTTCGGCGACGCGGAGAACCTCATCGCGGTCAAGGTGGACAACAGCAACGATTACAAGGAGGAGGCGAGCGGCGTGGAGTTTCAGTGGATGGGCCGCGCGTTCAATCCGAATTATGGCGGGCTGAATCGCGACATCTGGCTGCACCTCGCCGGCAGGGTTTATCAGACGTTGCCGCTCCAGGAAAATCTCCAGACGACGGGCATCTACATCTACGGCTCGAACTTTTCCATCAGCAACCAGACATGTGACGTGAACCTCGAATCGCAGGTGCGCAACGAGAGCGGCGACCAGCAATCCATCACGCTCGCGGCGACCGTGGTGGACGCCGACGGAAAAGTCTGCGCGAAGTTCGAGAGCGAAGCGCTCGATCTCGTCAGCGGGCAGACGGAAATTTTCAAGGCGAGCGGCAAGCTGACGGGGGCGAAATTCTGGAGCGATGTTTCGCCGAATCTTTACGACGTTTACACAACCCTCACGGTGGATGGGAAGATCGTGGACGTTTGCAAAACGCGGACGGGATTCCGCAAAACTGAGTTCAAAGGCGGCGTCGGCACGGGCGGAGTTTATCTCAACGACAAATTTGTCTGGCTCACCGGTTACGCGCAACGCTCCGTCAACGACTGGGCCGGGCTGGGCCAGGCGTATCCGGACTGGTTGCACGATTACAACGCGGCGCTGCTCCGCAGCACGCACGCGAATTACATCCGCTGGATGCACATCGCGCCGCAACCCGTGGACGTGCGTGCGTGCGACCGCGCGGGCATCGTCGAGGTGTGTCCCGCCGGCGACAAAGAAAAAGACGTTACCGGCCGCCAATGGGAGCAGCGCGTGGAAGTCATGCGCGCCGCGATGATTTATTTTCGCAACTCGCCGAGCATTCTGTTCTGGGAAGCGGGCAACAATTCCATCTCGCCCGAGCATTTGCAGCAGATGGTGGATTTGCGAAAGGAACTCGACCCGAACGGCGGACGCGTGATGGGCTGCCGCACGTTGAACGATTCCGGCGCGACGCCCATCGCGGAATATTTCGGCGTGATGATCGGCCAGGACCGGCGAACCGACGCGCTGGCGAATCCGAAGGAAATGTTCCGCGCCTACAGCGCCGAGCGTCGCGACCGCGCGCCGTTCATCGAGACGGAGGATTTTCGCGACGAGGCTGCGCGCCGGTTCTGGGACGACTTCTCGCCGCCGCATTTCGGTTTCAAGAAAGGCCCGAACGATACTTACTCGTGGAACTCGGAAACTTTTTGTCTGGCCGCCGCCGAGCGTTATCATGCCTACGCCATCAACAAAATTTCCAACCCTGACGCGGCGCACTCGAAGTGGGCGGGTTACGCTTCGATCTACTGGTCGGACTCCAACGCCGATGGCCGGCAGGACAGCAGCGAGGTCTGTCGCGTGAGCGGCAAAGTGGACTCGGTGCGGTTGCCGAAGCAGGCTTACTATGTTAATCGCGTGATGCAGAACGACGCGCCGGACATCCACATCATCGGACATTGGAACTATGGGACGAATGTGACGAAGACAGTTTATGTCGCGGCGAATCATTGCGATGCCGTGGAGCTTTTCGTGAACGGAAAATCCGCTGGCAAATCTTCGACGGCGACGAACGGCTACATCTACGCGTTCCCGGAAATTAGATTCGCGCCCGGCACAATCAAAGCCGTGGCCACGGCAAAAGATAAAACGGTCGCGCAAACGGAAATCAAAACCGCCGGTGAACCAAAGAAACTGAAGCTCACGCCCGTCGTTTCGCCTGATGGTTTCAAGGCCGACGGCGCGGACGTGGCGTTGTTCGACGTTGAAGTGGTTGACGCGAACGGTCAGCGCTGTCCGACCGATGAGGCCCGCGTGGATTTCAAACTCGATGGCCCGGCCATCTGGCGCGGTGGCTACAACAGCGGCAAAACAAATTCCGTGAACAATCTCTGGCTCGATACCGAGTGCGGCATCAACCGCGTCGCCATCCGCGCGACGCTCAAGCCGGGCAGGATTATATTGACCGCGACACGCAACGGACTTGAAGCGGCGACGGCGGCAATCGAATCGAAGCCGGTGGAGACAATCTCGGGACTGTTGAAGCCATGAACTCCCGAAACAAAAGCATTGCTGTCGTCGTCGTGTTGATCGCGGCAGCTTGTGTCGCAGCGGAAAACCATTCGCAGAAATTCAGCTTCGGCGTGGAGAAACCGTCGCCCGGTTTCTTGCGGGTTCTACCCGCGACGATCAACGGCGGAACAAATGAGTTTGGCTTCGAGCCAGGCGCGAGCCTGCGAGCCGGCAGCAACTGCGTCACGAGCGACCAGCCGTTCCTTTTTTCGACCCGGTTGCCGGAGGGAAATTACCGCGTCACGGTCGTGTTCGGCGACGACGCCGGCGAGTCGGACAACACGGTGAAAGCGGAATTGCGCCGGCTGATGCTGGAAAAAGTTGCGACGAAGAAGGGTGAAAGCGTGAAGCGAAGTTTCATCGTCAATCTTCGCACGCCGAAGATCGCGGGCGGAAGCGAGGTGCGCTTGAAGCCGCGCGAACGCGAGAGCGAGATGGTGAATTGGGACGAGCAACTGACGCTGGAGTTCAACGGCCCGCGCCCGTGCTTGCGTTCGCTCGAAATCGAACCCGTAACTGTGCCGACGATTTTCCTGTGTGGCGACTCGACGGTTTGCGATCAGCCGCGCGAGCCGTGGAATAGCTGGGGACAAATGCTGCCACGCTTTTTCAAGCCGGAGATCGCCGTTGCGAACTACGCCCAGTCCGGCGAGTCCATCAAGAGTTCGTTGAGCGCGCGCCGGTTTGAAAAGGTTTTCAGCCTGATGAAAACGAACGACTGGTTGCTCGTCCAGTTCGGTCACAACGACATGAAGGATCGCGCCACCAACGCACTGGCGGTTTACAAAGCCAACTTGAAAAAGCTCGTCGCGCAGACGCGCGGGAAAGGCGGCACGCCCGTGCTCGTCACTTCGATGGAACGCAAAACCGGCCTCGAACACGACACGCTCGCCGGTTATCCGAACGCCGTGCGCGAAGTGGCGAAGGAAGACGGCGTGGCGCTGATTGATCTGCACGCGATGAGCAAGGTTTTTTACAAGGCGCTCGGCCCGAATCTCGACAGGGCGTTTCAGGACGGCACGCATCACAACAACTACGGCAGCTTCGAACTCGCGCGTTGCGTGGTCGAAGGCGTTCGCAATAACGTGCCGGCGCTGGCGAAGTTTCTCACCGAGGATGCGGGTGTGTTTGATCCGGCGCATCCGGACTCGCCGGACGAGTTCAGGATTCCCGCTAGCGCCGCGAAAGATTCAGCCAAGCCGGAAGGCAACTGACCGGCGCAGCAAAATCGATCCACAGCCAATGTCACGCGCGATCCCCTCACCCCGGCCCTCTCCCCTTCGGAAGGGGAGAGGGAGAAGCCCCGGTCGCGTTTTGAAACATCGTGAGCCGGAGATTGCTCGACGGCCTTCCGAGAATCAACGAGCACCCGAATGCTCTTCCCTCTCCCCCTCGGAGGGGGAGAGGGCCAGGGTGCGGGGGAGCGCGGCGCAATCAGTTTCCGGCTCGCGTGCGACGAAACTCCATTTGTCTTTTGTCGGGCTGGCTTTGTTGTTTTTTTCCGCACTCGGCGCTGAACGCGATTCGTTCAACGCCGATTGGCGTTTCGCGAAAGCCGACGCAGCCGGCGCGGAGAAACCAGAGTTCAACGACTCCTCCTGGCGCAAACTCGACCTGCCGCATGACTGG
>SCTL01000402.1 GCA_004297495.1 Verrucomicrobiota bacterium | reverse complement strand
CCCGCGCGAATCCGCTCGATCAAGTCCACGATGTATTGCCGGGAAGTTTCGCGCCGCATCCGCTCGAGCATGTTCTCGTGAATGTGCTGAAGCGGGATGTCCACGTAACGCGCCACTTTCGGGCACTCGGCGATGGTTTGAATCAACTCATCCGTCCAGTGCGCCGGGTGCGTGTAGAGCAGGCGAATCCAGAAATCTCCCGGCAGCGAATTCAACTCGCGCAGCAACGTGCAAATCGTCGTTGCATCCGCAGCGAGCGATTTTGTGGCGGCGGAAAATTTTTCTGGCGACGAAATCGCTCGCGAATGATTGGGCCGCAAGTCCAGCCCGTAGTAAGTCGAGTCCTGCGAAATGAGATTCAGTTCCTTCACGCCGTCCGCCAGCAGCGCCTTCGCCTCGGCCACGATGTCGCTCTGCGTCCGGCTGCGATGCGAACCACGCATCCGCGGTATGATGCAAAACGTGCACGGATGATTGCAGCCCTCGGCGATCTTCACGTAGGCGAAGTGCCGCGGCGTGAGGCGAAATCGCGGCGTCGCGTAGTCGGGGATGTAGATGGGACGCGGAGTGACGTCGAGAATTGCCGATTGCCGATTGCCGATTGCCGATTGTCGCGCGATGACCGTCTTGGTCGCTCCAAACTTTTCTGTGCCGCGCAGGGATTCTTCCTTTTCGTATTCAGTCGAGGTTCGTCCCTTTTCCAAAGCAGCCAACTGCGCGACGACTTTGGATTTTGGATTTGGGACTTTGGACTTTGGACTCGAAATTTTTTCGCCGCGCCGCTGGACCGCGTGGCGGACGATTTCGCCCACCTTCGCGACTTGATCAATCCCCATGAACGCATCCACTTCGGGAAACAATTTCGGCAGTTCATCACGAAAGCGTTGCGAGAGACAGCCGGACACGACGAGCGCCTGGCCGCGATTCTGCGCGTCGCGCACTTCGGCGGATTCGAGGATCGTGTCCACGCTTTCCTCCTGGGCCGCGTCAATGAACGAACAAGTGTTCACGATCACGGCATCGGCCTGCGCGGCGTCGTTGATGACCTCGACGCCGTCTTTGAGCAGCGAGCCGAGCATGATCTCGGCGTCCACCAGATTTTTGGCGCAGCCGAGCGAGATCATGCCCACGCGCAGCGGCGCGGGTTTGGAGTCCGGTTTAGTCACGGAGGATAAGCTTACGTGAGCCGGCGGGCTTAAAGCAACCTCGCGCGGCTCAACCCGCGGGGAATTCGCCGATTCAACTCCCTCGCGATGGTGCGTTCGTGGAAATACTGGCGGGCGGCGCGTTGGTGGAAGGTTCGGCGGACTCCGCCGGCATTCCCAGTTTGCGGCGTAGCGCCGCGCGCACTTCCTCCGGCCAGCCTTCCTCGGGATCGAGCAACCGCTTCAACACTTCCGCCTGAATTTCCGCGACCTCCGGCAAGCCGATCGCCTGCGCGCGCGTCTCGATTTTTTTCTGGTAGGTCGCGCGAATCCGCCGCGCGAACAACACAAACTGCTCCGCGTAGCTGTCCTCGCCATAGACCAGACTGCGATACGCCCGGACGAGATAACCCTCGACCGCCGACTTCACGCGATCACGCGAGGTTTCCGTGATGTCACCTACGACATTCCGCACCGCGTATTCATCCAGCGTCACCGTGGCCGGAAAGGAATTCGGGTCGGCATCAAGCACCGGCCGGTCCGGATATTTCTCCCCGAGATACGCGTACCATTTGGCCGCGTCGGCAATGCGATCATTCACGTAGAGAAAATAAACCGCCGCGCGCAGGAAATTCCGCTGCGCGTTGCGGATGTTGTTGTGGTTTTCCGGCAGGGCTTCGCGCAGTTGTTCTTCGTAGGACGCGTTGACCTTCGGGATGATCTCGAGGTTCGGCCCGGTGTCGAACATGCCCGTGGAAGTCCCCAGCAGGCGACCGCGATGAAAACTCAGTTGCATGGACTGGTAAATCGAGCGGCGCAACTGCATCAAGTCCTCCGCCTTCACGCGCGCGGGGTTTTCCTCCGCTTTGCGCAGACCGGCGGCGGCCCAGTAAACCGCGTGCGCCTCGGGCAACCGCCACTCCATCGGACCGTAACGTTCGTCCACTTCCTTGACCAGCGCCGCGTCCATCTTGTAGCGCTCACGCAGCAACTTCGCGCGCGCGCGGGCTTCGTCGGTCTGCGGGTTGACCAGTTCGTTGAGATCGGGCTTCGCCGTCTTGCCGAACACGGCGGCCATTTCATTCGCCCATTGTTTCTTGTAGTAAACATTCGCGTCATCGAGGTTCGCACCGAGCTTGTGCTGATAAAGCCACGACAACTGCTGGTGAATCAGCACGTCGTTCGGATTGTATTTCAGTCCCTCGTCGCGCAACAACTCGATGCCCGCCTTCACCCAGCGCCAGCGGTCGGGATATTCGCCCGGCTCGGTTTCCTTGAACTTCACCGAGATGTTGTAAGCCATGTTCCACGCCTGATGCGTCCAGACCATCGAGTAATGCGGCTCCAGCTTCGTGACCCAGTCGGCGATCTGCCGCATCTCGAAAAACTTGTCGTCGTCCTGCAACTCCGTGGCGCGAATCCAGAGCGCGTTGGCGATCAACCCGCGAAAGCCGCCCAGCGCCACCGTCGTGAACGCCAGCATCGGCGGCGCGTTTTCCAGCGGCGCGACGTGCGTCAACCCGAGCCGTTCGCGATCCACGTTCAACCCGCGCTGCACCTGCGCCGCGCCGACCAGCAGCGCGACAGCGAGCAAGAGTTGTAGAATTTTTTTGACGCGTGGATTCATTACCTGTGACTCAAGACTGATTCTGCGCCGTCGCCAGTTCCCGCCGTTCGAGCGCCCAGATGCCGAAGATCGCCAGCACGCCGCCGAGCAGCAAAACGATTTGCGCAAACGCGCGGCCCAGTTGTTCCCACGAAATGCTCCGGCCCGTGCTCAGCGAATCAATCGGCGATAAATCCTTCGCCAGGTTGATGACGACCAGCGCCACGCGAAACGCCGGGATCACCAGCATGTCCACGATGGAATGTCCGACCTTGCCGGATTCCTCGTCCATGCCCATCACCGTGCCCTCGGCAACCGCGTTCGCCATCGTCCCGCTCGACAGCGCCATGACCAGCGCCGTGAGCGACGCCAACGCCGCGACCGGGAAAGCCAGAAAACTCGCCATCGCCAGCCCGAGCGCCGCCAGCAGCGCCATCCAGCAGAAAATAATTCCCAACCCGCGCACGAAGTTCAGGCCGAAGCCGCCCTGACGGAACAGCACTTCCATGCCTTCATCCAGCGGAAAGATCAGCGCCGTGTTGTTGAAGTTGCCGAAGTCAATCGTGAGCACGCCGTGGTCGTCGAACAGATTTGGCGGGATTTCAAATTCGTGAAACGTTTCCGGCGCGAGACTCATCGGCTCGCTCGCCCAGTTTCG
>SCTL01000038.1 GCA_004297495.1 Verrucomicrobiota bacterium | reverse complement strand
GGAACACGTCGAGATACGAGTGCAGTCCC
This sequence comes from Verrucomicrobiota bacterium, assembly GCA_004297495.1. Lineage (GTDB taxonomy): Bacteria > Verrucomicrobiota > Verrucomicrobiia > Limisphaerales > JADLHS01 > SCTL01. Next base: position 1,584 of record SCTL01000038.1, on the reverse strand, counting down.
CAATCGAAAATCTCATCAACGGTGACGAATTGCAGCCGCGCCGCCAGGCGACCGGCGAGTTTTTCGGCTTCGTTGCAGAATTTTCCCTCCGGCACGCCGGAGATTTTGCGCAGCGCGCGGTTGAGTTCCGCCACGCAGAAACGCGCCGAGCGCGGGAAATCTTCGTTGAGCAGCAAAAAGTCCGCGACGAGGACGGGATTCACCTCCGCGCCGTGGATCGTCTTGTAGGCGTCCCACGCGCTGCACGAGCGGAGGATGGCCGACCACTCCAGCGCTTCCTCCTGACTGACGCTCTTGGGCGCGCCTTTTTCCGGGAGCGTTTGATAACGCAAGTCGAGGATGCGCGAAGTCTTGTCCGCGCGCTCGATGAACTTGCCGGCCTGCGCAAACCACCAGCCTTCGTTGTGAATCAACGTGGCGTCGGTCAGGCCGATGATGTGGAGCGAGCCGGCTTTGATCTGCTGGAAAAATTCCGACGGACTTTCCTTCCAGACTTGCCGCGCGGTGGTCGTGCGGACGAACCAATAGAGCCGGTTCAGTTCCTCCCACAGCTCGACCGTGATCTGGTCGCGAACCATGCGGGCGTTTTCGCGCGCCTGACAGATGGCGGAAACGATGGAGTTGGGATTCTCCGGCTGAAACACCAGAAACTCGGTGACGTTCTGGGCGGTGGCCTTCTTGTGCAACTCAAAAAACTGCTTCTCGTCGCCCGTGGTCTGCACGATGGGCAGCCAGTGTTCGGCAAGCCGTTTCTCGTCGAGATCGCGCAGGTCGAGAAGGAGTTGCAAATTCACGTCCACGATGCGCGCGATGTTCTCGGCGCGCTCGATATAACGCGACATCCAGTAGAGGGAGTTGGCGACGCGGCTTAACATGTTTCAAAAGGGAACATTCAACATTCAACGCCCAACATCCAGGGCCGCGGGATTCGCCCAGTTCTGAACTTCGGTGTTCAGCGTTGAATGTTGAATGTTCGGTGTCTTCTTCATTCATCTCCATACAAAACCCACGTGTCTTTGCTCCCGCCGCCTTGCGACGAGTTGACGACGAGCGAGCCTTTGCGCAACGCCACGCGCGTGAGTCCGCCGGGCACGGTCACGATTTTTTCGCCGTAGATAACGTAAGGGCGGAAATCAACATGGCGGCCTTCAAACAAACCGTCGTTCACGTGCGTGGGATGGCGTGAGAGCGAAATGGTCGGTTGCGCGATGTAATTGCGCGGCTCGGCCTCGACCTTTTTGCGGAACTCGGCGATCTCGGCCTTCGTCGCTTTCGGGCCGATCAACATGCCGTAGCCGCCGGATTCGTTCGCGGCTTTCACGACCAGCTGCTCCAAGTTTTCGAGAATGTATTTCTTGTCGGCCTCCTCGCTGGCGAGATGCGTGTCCACATTCGGAATGATCGGGTCCTGGTCGAGATAGTATTTGATCATGCGCGGCACGAAGTAATACATGACCTTGTCGTCCGCGATGCCCGTGCCGATGGAGTTGGCGAGCGAGACGTTGCCGGCACGATAGGCGTTCACAAGGCCGGGCACGCCGAGCATTGAATCACGACGGAAAACCGTCGGGTCGAGAAAATCAT
>SCTL01000401.1 GCA_004297495.1 Verrucomicrobiota bacterium | reverse complement strand
TTCGAGCTTGCCATTCTGCTGGCGCTCACACTGATCGGCTGGGCGGCGTTCCGGCTGTATGAAATAGTTCCCGAGGCCGATCGCGGTCGTCAACAACTCCGTGAACTGCAAGGTGAGTATTCCGCCATTGGCAGTTACGTCCAAACCAACGCCCGGCTACTGAGCGCCACGCTAACCAACATTCTTCAAAAAAAGGATTCCGCAGCGACCAACCAATTCGAGCGCCAGAGCCAGGAATTCAAACAATGGATCGCGGATGAAGAACGCCGCAGGGAGGAATCACGAATGGAGGCGGCCGGAGAATCAAGCATCACAAACGAAATCTTCCTCAGCCAGCAACAATTGCTGTCTTTGCTCGGACGGATTCGAGCGGCGCAATCGAACTACCTGGATGCGGCGCACTATTTGATCAATAACGCCGGCCAACCGCTCCTTGGGGATCGGCTGGCGGCGCACGAGTGGGCGACCCGCCGGGAACTGTCGCGGCTATTGACCTTTGCCCGACTGGCGCGTCTGCGCAGCCAGGCCATGGATTTGGTCCTGGCCGGCTCGGAAGGCGGTTACAAGAAACTGCAGGAGCGATTTCGTCATCTGCGCTTCGCGCTCTTGCTGGTGTTGGTGGGAATGTGTTTCTTGTTCATCTTCGCCATTTATCGCCGGAAAATCTCGCGCACGCGCGCCCTGATCAGGGAACACGGCAGCCAGTATTTGGAGCAACAAGCCAAGCTGGCAAAGCTCGCGCACTTCGGCGAGTTCGCGCATGAGCTCGCCCACGAGATCAAACAACCACTCACCGCCATCAATGCGCGCCTTTATACGCTGCAAAAAACGCTCGCCTCCGGCACCAACGCGCACAAAGATGCGGCGGTGATTCGCAACGAGATCAACCGCCTGGATCGCATCGTCAAAGATTTTCTCGCCCTGGCCCGGCCAGCGGACCCCAAACTTGCCCCGCTGGAAGCCGCCGGGGCCCTCGAGGAAATCCGCGATCTGATGGCTTCCCAATTCGCAGCGGAGTCCATCGAGCTAAAACTCGATTGTGAGGACACTAACGATCTGCAAGTCCTCGGTGATTCGGAACAACTCAAACAAGTGTTGATCAACCTCGTCAAAAACGCGGCGGAAAGTCTGGACCACGAGGGCACGGTCACACTGCGCGCCAAGAAAGGCGAACGATCCTTGAAAAACGGATCCACTGAAGCGGTCATCATTGAAGTCGAAGACACGGGCCCGGGAATTCCACCGGAAATCCAAACGAAAATCTTCGATCCGTTTTTCAGCACGAAAGGCGATGGCACGGGTCTGGGTCTGGCCATCGCCGCCCGCATCGTTGACCAGCATGGCGGCATCCTGGAATTCGACACCGACCCCGGCCGGGGCACCGTTTTCAGGATTGCCCTGCCCGCTTGCCGAAAGGAACAAATGGCATGAGCAAAATCCTGCTCATTGACGACGAGCCGTCCATCCGCGACGCGTTGAAACATCTTTTTCAGAGTGAAGGCTATGAAGTGGCCTTGGCCACCAGTGCCGCGGAAGGTCTTGCCGCAGTCAACACCAACGACTTTCAAGTCGTCGTGACTGACTGGAAAATGCCCAATGACAGCGGCATGGACGTGATCAAATCCTTGCGCGCCTCGCAGCCGCGGTTGCCGGTCATTTTGATGACCGGGCATGACACGCCCGTCGCCGCCATCGAGGCGACGAAGCTTGGCGCTTATGACTACATTCGAAAACCTGGCACACCGGAAGAGATTCCGGAACTGCTCGACCTGGTCGCGAAAGCCGTGGCCAACAGCCGGCGAATGTCCGAGCCGGTGGAACTCGGCAACGCCACACACGTGGGTGACGCGATCGTCGGCAGCAGCCGTGTGATGCAGGACGTTTACAAACAGATTGGCCGTGTGGCGGCAACGCCCATCACCGTGCTCATTCGCGGCGAAACCGGCTCAGGCAAAGAATTGGTCGCCCGCGCGATTTATCAGCACAGCCAGCGGGCTGGCCGGCCGTTCATCGAAGTGAATTGCGCGGCGATTCCCGAAACCCTGCTGGAAAGCGAACTCTTCGGCCACGAACGCGGCGCCTTCACCGGCGCGCATCAGCGGCGCATCGGGCGGTTTGAACAAGCCCATCAGGGCACGATTTTCCTGGACGAGATCGGCGATATGAGCGCCAACACGCAGGCCAAATTGCTGCGCGTACTCCAAGACCGGCACATTCAGCGGTTAGGCGGCCGGGAAACGATTGAAACCGACGTCCGGGTGATCGCCGCGACCCACCGCAACCTGGAGGAGGCGATGCGGCAATCCACCTTTCGCGAAGACCTCTACTACCGGCTCAACGACGCGCTGATTACGTTGCCGCCGTTGCGGGAAAGGCGCGAAGACATTCCGGAGTTGGTGAGATTTTTTATCCGCCGCTATAGCGCCGAACTGGGGTCCAGCCAGCCGTCCATGCCGGAGCCCGACGCCATCGCTTATCTCCAGGAACAGACGTGGCCCGGCAACGTCCGCGAGTTGCGCAACGTCATCCGGGAATCGCTGCTGCTCGCGCGCGATGCGCCCATCACGCGGGAAATCGTGGAGCGGCTCCTCGCGCAAAAAACCCCAGGGCGCACGACGGGGGATCAGTCCATGGCGGGTTATGTCGCGCAACTGCTCGCCAAGGCCAAACGCGGCGAACTCGAAAACGTCCATGCCGCGTTGACCGAAATCGTCGAGCGCGAACTTTATTCCCAGGCGCTCCGGCTGGCCGGCGGCGATCAAAGCAAAGCGGCTGGGTGGCTCGGCGTTTCACGCCCCACCATGCGGGACAAGCTCCTTAAATACGGCTTTCATCCTTCGCAGGACGAATCCTGAGTCGGCGCCACGCGCAGCGCGCTTTCATCCCGCCATTTTTTCCAACCCGCCCGCCACTGGCGGCTCCGCAGACTTCTGAAAACTTTTCCACGCGCTCAACGGCAGACAGCCGAGGATTATCAGCGCAACCTGGCTGCCCACAAAGGCCATCAAGTAGTTGAACGCCGAGTCCATGAAGCCGTAGCTGTGCAAGCCAACCCCCAGCATATTGACTCCAAACCACGACCACGCCGTGATGATGTTGCCGAAGATGGCGAGGTTCATCAATCCGCGCTCCTTCACCAAGCCGCCCCAACGCGCGTGCAGGATCAGCGCATTCCAAATCACGATCAGCAACGCCCCATTCTCTTTTGGATCCCAACCCCAGAAACGTCCCCAGGATTGGTCCGCCCAGATGCCGCCCAGCACCGTGCCCGTGAAACTGAACAGCGTCGCGAAACAAACAATCGCATAAACCATCTTGGTGAGCGCCTTGCCAATATTCGTTTCAGCGCCGGTGGCGTTTTTACCAGCTCCGCGCTGGCTGACCGACACGGAAAGAATGGGTGTGAGCAAACCAAGAATCACATAACCCATCGCCAGCACGCCGGCCACAAACGTCGAAGCATAGCCAAGCGTCACCACGACCACGTGAGTGGCGAGCCAGAAATTTGTGTCCAGTACCGCGCGAAGCATTTCCATCGTGTCGCCGCCGAGGGCCAGATTGTGCGCGATAAGCAGCGTGACAAAACCCGCCAGCCCGGCCACGGCGCTGCCGATGCCCAGCCGGTAAACCCGCTCCAAGATCCAACCCAACACACACGTGCCCCAGCCGATGAAGATGGCGGAGGAATAAAGATTCGTCACCGGTGGACGTCCCTCCAGAATCATCCGAAAGACCAGACCGAAAGTGTGGACCAGAAACGCCAACCCAATCAGATAAAAGGCCGAACGGCGTAATGACTCGGACAATTGCGGCCAGGTGCCGAACGTGAGCAACGCTCCGCCGGCCAGCACCAGCGCAGAAATATAAATGATGGTCGCGTGCAGAAAGGCTTTGATCTGGTTGAAATAAAACTCCGCCCTGCCCTTGCGGACTTCCTTTTCGAATTTCGGCGCGAGCCAGTTCTTGTAACCGGCCACGGCGCTATTGAATTCCGCCGCGTTGTCGTGCGCGTAAGCGGTCGCCATGCGCGCCAGAAAATCCACCGCCGGGTGAATCTCGCCACTCCGCATCGCGCCGAGCAGGCTCGCGCCCGTGCTGGTCCAACCGTTGCGTTCTTTTTCCGCGTCCAGCGGCGGCACGACCAGCGGCAGGGCCAGACTGGAGGACACATCAAACTGTTGCGCGAGGCGTGCGAACTTCATCATCGCTTCCTCATCAAATTTTTCTCCCGATTGTTGCGCGCGAATCGCCGCCAGCCCGCCAGGCAAGGTGGTTTTATATTCCTCGATCAACTGCCTGAAGTTGTGTGTGTCCTGCGGCTGGATGCTGTTCTTCAAGCGCCCATAAAGCATGATGGCGTTGGAAAGTTTCACTATCTGCTTCTGGTAGGTGGTGCGCTGCTCGTCCTTCACCTCGTCGGCATTTTTTCCCTGCCGCTCAATTTCCGGGAGCGCCGGCTCAAGCTCACTGAAGGTGTAATAACGCAGACCGGATTTTTCGATGCCTTTGTCGCCCAGTTTCAATTCGCTGATGATGTCCGGATGGTGAATCAGAAAAACCGGCCGTGTGTCCGCCGCCTCGGGTTTGAAAAAAACTTCCAGCAGCCAATCGGTGGACTTGAGTTTCTTGGGATGATGCCAGAATTTCCAACCGGGAAATTCCTCAACCCGCCCCAGTTTGTTCGTCACAAACTCCAGGGGCACGTCACCGGCGCTGCGCATTTGCAGGAGCGAGTTGCGCGCGACGGAATCAAACGGCTGGATGCGTCCGTTCAGCAACACCGGCAGTCGCCCGAATTCCTTCGTGTGCAGCGCGCCTTCGCCCTTCGGCAACATGACCACGACAATTTCTGTCGCGAAGAGCGCGAGGAAAAACCACGGTAGAATTTTAAGCGCGGATTTCATGTGGCTTTCTGTTTGCGGGCGAAGCCCAGCAGATGAGTGGCGAACTGCCAGATCATTCCAAATGCCACCAGCAGGCAGGCGAAGTAGGGCGTCAGCCAACTCGGGTTGTGAACGACTTGCAGGATCGTGCCCTGGTCATCGCGATCAAAGCTGGCTTGGTAATAAGTCTCTCCCGCGTAACGCAGCGGGTTGTTCATGTAGATGTTGATCTCGCGATCCTCGCCCTTGTCGGGCCGGAGCAAGCGCACGCGGCTCGAGAAATTCATCGGAATGTCCGTGCCCGCGTATTTGTCGTGGCGAAACTCGATCAACTGAAGCGCGAACGGCTTGTAGAACCGCACCGGGCGCAGCGCAAGGTCATAAGTGCGCCCGTCCGCCTCGAATTGCTGCGACCGCAAAAACCCGGAAACCAGATACGTTCCCAGCGAGCCGGACTTGCCCATGAATTCCACCGTGGCTGACGGAGTGTCGCGCGCGTCCATCGCCGTCTCGTGCGGCAACTCGACCCAATATAGATCCGCCCCAAATCCCGCGTCAGCCCCCGTCGCCGCAAACCCATTCGTGGATTGTTCGCTCAGGGACGAGTTCACAAAAAACTTCTTCACCTTGATGGTGAACGGCATTTCCGCGTGCGCAATCGTTCCACCGCCCGCCAGCAGCTTCGCGGGAATGGCCACGACTTTGTCGGAATCACTGTCCGTCGTGTCCACGACCGCCAGTTCGAAACTCCGACTCGCCTCCGCATAATTTTTGGTTTCTCCCGCGCGGATGTGCATCGTGCTTTCGCTCGAAAGCATGTCCGTCAGGAATTGCCCAAGCAGCAACAACACAACGCCGAGGTGAATCATCGCGATGCCGATCTTTCTCGCCCCCGGCTTGTAATAGCGCAAATGAGCGGAGAATAAATTGATCAGCAGCAGCCCGCCGACAAAATAGCCGCCCGGGAAAATCGGAATTCGCGCGCTCGAGCCGGCGGGGTGCCAGTAAATGAAGAAGCTGCGGAAGAATTCGTTCTGCACGTCGTAAAGTCCCTGATGCACCTGCGCGAGCGTGCCCCAGAAAATCAAAATCAATCCCAGCGCCAGCAGAACCACGGTCAGCTTGAGCGAGGTGAAGATTCTGTAAAGCCGTTCGAGCATCTCAGTACTTCACTTCCTTCACAAACTTCGTGAACGCTTTCGACTGCGCCGCCACGATCTTCTCGTCACCCATCAATTTGTAAAACCACGCCTGCCCATCGCGCACCAACACGGCGCCGATGAGTTTCGTCGGCTGTCCGGTGCGCCCGTCGGTGCCGCTGAGTTTGACCAGCGTCGCCTTGCCGCCGGAGGTTTCGAGCGTCGTGGCGTCTTTTTGCAACTCGGCTTCGGTCGCTGGTGGCAACCCCAGTTGCCCGCGCCAGCGATTCACATTGGCCGCCAGTCCGCCACCGTCGCCGACCGACGTGCTGACGTTGATCGCCGCCTGCGCGCCGCCGTCACCGGCGATGAGAAATTTTGCCACGAGAAATTGTCCGCCGGGAATTTCCTTCCAGCCGGCCGGCACGGTCCATTGGGGTTGACCTTCTTTCGCAACAGCCGACTCGGCGGCACTCGACGTCCCCGAAATATCCGGATGCCCCGGCGGCATACTTGACCCGTCAATCGGCGGATGCGCAGGCGGCAACTCACCAGCGCTGGGTGGCGCCGCGAATTTCGCCGACTTGAGAAACGCGATGAAGGCTTCCTTCTGTTTCTCCACCACGGCATCGTCGCCGGTCATTTTGAAAAACCAGGCCGTGCGATCGCGATGCTGAACCGCGGCCAGGATGCGGGTCTTGTCGCCGGAACTGGGATTCGTCCCCGAAAACTCGTAAAGGTCCGCCGGCTCTCCGCTCACTTCCACATTGCTCGCGAGTTTCTTCAACTCCGCCGCCGTTATCGCCGGCAGTCCGACTTGCGAACGCCAGCGATTCACATTCGCGAAATCGCCGCCGGCCATGCCGGACAAGGGAATCACGCTCACGTCCGCCTGCTTGCCACCTTCGTCTTTGATGCTGAAGGACGCCACGCGTAGTTCGCCGGGTTTGACCGCGGTCCAACCCGCCGGCGTCTGCCACGTCAATGGCGCTTGAGTCGCCGTCGCGGCGTTCATATCCGGGTGACCCGCCGGCATCTTCATTTGCGCCAGCTCCGGCGGCTTTTCCTTCGCAACCCGATAAACCTGGATGCCGTCGCCCGCGACCGCCGCCACCGTCAGCGCGCCGAGCGCCGCCAGCGCGCCGAACCGCTGACGACCTGTGAGACTGATGAATTGTATTCGCACATCATTTAGTTACCGACAATCGCCCGCGTACGCAAGCGCGGCCGATGCACATATCTTGCGCAATCCATGCGCTAATTTGCCGCAGTGAAAAACCTTTGACTGGATTTCGGCGCGACTCGGTATCATCTTGCGGACATGAAACTGATCATCATTCCCCACAACGTCACT
>SCTL01000400.1 GCA_004297495.1 Verrucomicrobiota bacterium | reverse complement strand
CTGTGCTGACTTCGCGGCGCGCGAATTCATTGCCGCTGGTCTGCACATAAACCCACGGCGCGCCGTCCTTGCGCAACACGGCGTTGCGCGGCACGACCACGCCCGATTCCTGGTTGCCTGGAACTTTAATGAAGCCAGTCACCGCCTCGCCCGCCACCAGCGCGGAAGAATTCGACTCCACAAAGAACAGAAGTCCGTGCGTTTGCGATTGCGCATCCACCGCCGTCGTCCCGACAAACTTGGTTTCCACCGGCTTGTTCGCCTCGTTCAACGAAACCAAGCGGGCGCCGGCCAGTTGACTTGGCAGCGGTTCGCCCGGCATCAATTCCAGTCGCACCAACACGCTCGCGCCGGACGACAGTGATTTGACCCACTCCACTAAGTTCTCTCTTTCCGCGAATTCTTTGCCTAACGCGCCAATCAATTTCGCTCGCGCGGCTTCGAGTTGAGCGGTGTCGCGCGCCGCATTCGCCTCGGCGGCTTGGAGCGCACGCATCGAAACATTGTCTGTCTTCACCAACGTCTTCGCGCGTTCAAGTTCCTTGCCCGAAGCGTCTGCCGCTGCGCGAGCCGAAATGAAATCAGCTACCAAACTCGAAACGCCCGCTGGATCCAGCACCCGCCCGACCGCTTTGATTTCAGGCGCGAACTGAGTGGTCGTAAGCGTGACCGATTCCAAGCCCACTCGCTTCTGCGTCTCGGCATCAAGCGTGATGATGACTTCGCCATTCGTGCCGCGCTTCACGCGTGACTCCGACTCGGCGGATTTTTTCTCTTCGGCGGGCGCAGCTTCTTTCTTTCCACAACCAGCGATTAGAAGCGCCACGGCAGCAACCGCGATAAAAAAAGAATTCGATTTCATGGCTTGGCCTTGGGTTCGCGCGGATTGATTTCTAAATTAGTTGGCGGCGCGGGCGCGATGATTTCCGGCCGCACTTCGAGCAGTTGCTGCACGGCGTCTTCAAGCTGGCCAAACGCGACTTCGTGGCGGTAAGCGGCTTCGTCCCAGAGCGCCGCGCCGTTCTGCCGTTCCAGTTTCACCGCGAGCACGTCGAGCGCGTCCACCGCACCAGCGCGTTGCTGTGCTTCCATCGCGCGCTCGTGCCCCAGTTCGGCGTTGATCGCGGGAATCATCTCGAAGTAACGCCGGCGTAATTGCTGGAAGCTTTGTGCTGCGGCGTCAATGTCCGAAATCACTTTTGCCTGCAACGCGGTGAACTTCGCCGCCGCTTCATCGCGCTTCGCCTTCGCCTGGGCAATCGGGCCTTTGTTCCGATTGAGCACCGGCAATTCAAGGCTCAAGCCAAGCCGCCACTTGTTCGCGCCTTGATCGTATTCGTAGTTCGGATTGAAATGCACATCGGGATACTGCTTCGCGATTTCCAATCGCAACGCCGTCTCGCTCGCATCGTATTCGGCCAGCGCGGCCAATAAATCCGCGCGAGTCAGTAACGCGCGTTTCTTCGCCTCGGCGATTTGTGCGGCGGAAAGCATTGGTGTGTAGAGCGTCATTTCCTTCGGCGTGTTCGTGAGTACTCGCAACGAAATCCCGATGGCCTCGGCGAGTCGCGCGGCGGCGGCGATTTCATTTTCCCGAGCCGCGCCGAGTTCGGCTTCGAGTTTGCCCAGCGCCACGCGGCTGGGCGTGACCTCGGAGAGTGAAATTGCGCCCGCCTTAAATCGCTCCTCTAGCTTCGCGACGATTTGTTTTTGCAGTCCGACTTTTTCGTCGAGCGTGCCGGATTGGTTTCCCGCGAAGCGATAAGCCGCGAGACTATCGCGTGCATTCGCGCGCACCTGCCAGGCGGTGCTGACGAGATTGAATCGCGCCACACAAGCGAGCTGTTTCGCCTGAGTGACGCGCAAGCCGCGTTTGCCCGCCGTCTCGACCGGCCAATCGAAGCCCGCCGCCATCAGCCACGGCGTGACACCCGCCGGAGAATTTGCCGTTAAGCCGGGCGCGAAGCTGACGGTGGGATTGGGCCGCGCGCCCGCGCTGATCGCGGTGGCTTCGGCCACGCGCCATTGCGCCCGCGCGACGTCGAGGCTCGGATGAAAGTAGTAAGCTGCGAGCGTGAGGGTTTCGAGATTCCAATAGTGCGCCGGCCAGTTCGTGATCGTGTGGCCGAGATTTTTTCCGACGAAGGCGCGGAGGCCATCGCCATCAAGCCGGCGCGATTCAAAATCCTCGGCTCGCTTGGCTGCGTTGATCGGCTGCGGCGCGTAGTGAACGCAACCGACGAGCGAGAAGGCGAGAAGAATAACTGTCGCGCGCTTCATTGGAGGTTCAGCGGCGCAATGCAGCTCGAGATGTTGCCACGCTCACCCTCACCCCGACCCTCTCCCTGAGGGAGAGGGAGAAGCGCCCGCCGACTCATCGCGCAACAAAGGTTTGGTCCGGCTGTCATCACTTCGCCGAAGATGCACCAGAGTCCGGCGCGAAGACGAGCACTTTGAAACTGCTGGCGACAGCACGCGGACGGCGTTGGCCTTCGCTCGCGGCTTCGTAGTCAGCGGCGCCGAGGTAGATTTTGTGCGTGGCGGGATCAATCGTCATCGTGCGCGCGCCGCGCGTGGTCTTGAGCGTTTGCACGACGGTGAGTTTGTCGGGCGCGTCTTCGTGCGCGATGGTCGTCGTGCCGTCGCCGCAAGAGGCGAACGCGAGTTGCGTGGCGGGGTCGAACGCGTTCGCGTCCACCCCGTCACCGATCGGCACGCTGCCGGCGACTTTGCCGCTCGTGTAGTCGAGCATCACCATCAGCTTATTGCCGCAGCCGAGAAAGAGGCGGTGGTTTTTCAAATCAATCGCCATGCCCGACGCTTCCTCGCCCGGCGCGATGGGCCAGTGCGCGACGACTTCGTGCTTGGCGGAATCAATCGCGACAACTTCGCTTTTGTCCTCGATGTTCACAAAGATGCGATCAGCGCTGGAGTCGGCTTGAGCGAACTCCGGCTTGCCGCCGAGCGGAATCGTGGCGACGACTTTGCCGGTCTTCGCGTCAATGACCGTGGCGGATTTGCTGCGTCCGTTGAACGCATAGACTTCTTCGTGTTTCGGCTCGAACAGGATCGCGTCCGGGTTTTCGCCGGTCTCGACTTTGGAAATCGTCTCCAACGTTTTCAAGTCCACGATGCTGACTTTGTTTTCGCGGCCATTGCTCGTGAAGGCGCGGCCCAGCTTCGGCGCAACGGCGATGCCGTGAATGCCGGGCGTGTTCGTGATTTCGCCCACGACGGTTTCCTTGTCGAGATCAACGACGACCGCTTTGGAGGCGTGGCTGACGTAGAGCCGGTGCGCGTCGGAATCCACGGACAAGTAGTCCCAACCGCCGTCGCCGCCGATGGCGATGGTCTTCGTGAGATGATAATTTACGTCAGTGGCACGGGCGCAAACCGGCGCGAGGCCGAGCAGACTTAGGGTGATGATAGCGAGGTTGTGGGAGATTGGTTTCATAGTATGTCTTTCGTTTGGAGGATGATTGCGGAGAAATGGCGGCTCAAGGTTTAGTTCATTACAGTCTTGTCATGTGACGTCGGCAAGCGGCAGAGAAACCGTGGCCACAGTCGGTTGACCGGAAACGGAAGTGAGGAGCAAGTTGCCGCCGTGCGCCGCGCAAATCCAACGCGCAATGCTCAAACCCAGACCGCAGCCGTCCACGGCGCGATTGTGGCTGGCGTCGCCACGAAAGAACGGCTCGAAGATGCGCGGTAATTGTTCCGGCGGAATTCCTTTGCCGGTGTTGGAGATTTGTAATTCGGCGTTCGCGCCGCTGCTTCGCAAAGAGAATTCCACCGCGCCGCCGGGCTGGTTGTACTTGATGGCGTTGTCGGCGAGATTCAAGAGAAGTTGACGCAGGCGATGCTTGTCGCCCTGAACTTTGAGTGGCACGCAATCGGCGAGACGCACAGAAATGTTCGCGGGACGGGCGAGAATTTGCGCGTCGGCGAAAACGTCGCGTACGATTTCATCAAGCGGGACTGGCTCGCGCTTCAGTTCGATCTGACCTGCGTCGGCTTTGGTGAGCAACGTGAGGCCGTCCACGATTTTGCCGAGCCGCTGGATTTCGTCGAGCTGGCTGGCAAGGCGTTCGCGTTGCGGCTCGGTCAAAGACGGTTCATTGAGCGCGGTTTCGAGTTCGCCGTGCAGGATGGTAAGCGGCGTCTTGAGTTCATGCGAGGCGTGGAGCGTGAATTCGCGGATGCGCGTGAACGAGCCGTCGAGGCGCGTGGTCATGGCGTTGAAAACTTCGGTGAGGCGATCCAGTTCGTCGCCGTTGCCGGTGCGCGGGAGTTTTTGATTCAGATTGCGGTCGTGGATTTTTTCCGCCGCTTGCGTGAGCGCTGCGACCGGCGAGAGCGCGCGGCGCATGAGAAACCAGCCGCCAACCGCAGCGATCAAAGCGGCGGGAAGACCGGCCCAGAGAATATTTCTCACAGCTTCGCGAAAATCTCCCTCATCTGTTTCTTCCTCTCGGCTCGTCGCGGATTTGATGCTGTGCGGTTCGGGTGCGAATTG
>SCTL01000399.1 GCA_004297495.1 Verrucomicrobiota bacterium | reverse complement strand
GCCTCGGAGCGCTCGGCACCGTGGACAGCGTGGGCACGAACGAAGTCGAAGAACCCGAGGAAGAGGAAGCCGTCGAGAAACCGGCCAAGAAAGAGGAATCATAATTTATGCCGCGAGAGATCATCACCATCGAATGCACCGAAGCGCGCAAGGAAGGCAAGTCGCCCTCCCGTTACACCACGACGCGCAACAAAAAACTCAAGCCTGAGAAACTGGAGATCAAGAAATACAATCCGGCGCTGCGCCGTCACACGCTGCACCGCGAAATCAAGTAACCGTTATGCCCCGCAAGACCAACAAAGAAAAAAATGACCGCCGCGGCTCCCGTCGCGGCACGAGCGAAAACCGCACGCCCCGGCCCAAGCCGAAGATTGACTTCACCGTGGACGCGCTGGACTTCAAGAACGCCACGCTCTTGCGCCAGTTCGTGACCGACCAGGGCCGCATCCTGCCGCGCAAGTACACCGGCCTGCCCGCGCATTACCAGCGCCGGCTCAACCAGGCGATCAAGCGCGCGCGCCAGATGTTGCTGGCCCGCTAAGTTTCCTTTCGCAATTCTCCACCCCGCTCTCGTGAGCGGGGTTTTTGTTTTCCACCCTCATCCCGCCAAACGAAGACGCCGCGCAAACCTGCGCGGCGTGTTTTCAATCGTTTGGTTTATGTGCTGTCAGAACGCTTCCTCCAACCGCCAGTCGGCCAGGTTCAGGAACTCTTTGATCTTCCGGCGCTCATACCGATGCTTCTGCGGCTTCTTCGGTTGATGATCCGCCTTGCGGAAGGAGTGTTTGGGATCGCGTACAGCTTCAGTGATGTTCTCGATGTTTTTCGTCATAGAACGAACGAACGTTTGAGGTTTGACTGAGGGACATGAAGCCTTGGGCATTTGGTTCTGCCCTGCGCGCCGTTCCTTGCGGCTGCCGCTTCATGTGTCATGATGATAGGACACGTCGCCGGAAAAATCACTCAAAATTTTTCCAAAACGTAACAAAAAAGTTTTGTGAAGCTGAACCGGCGGGAGAATTAGCCGCGGGAAAATGTCCCCGAGCGCCATTCGCGCTTCCCGGAACTCGCGATCAACCGCAACCCACACTCCTCGAAACTCTTTTGCACGGCGGCGAATTCTGTTTTCAAAATTCCGGCGATCACCAGCTTTCCGCCGGGCGCAAGACGCGCAATGATTCGTTTTCGCTCGGCCATCAGCAGGTTCGCCAGCAGGTTGGCGCAAACGAGCGAATACTTTTTCCCGGACCGCATCGGCAAGGCCGTCACGTCATCACGATAAAGCTTCACTTTCCTGGCAACGCGATTTGTCGCGGTGTTCTGCCGGGCAATCCGCACCGCCGCCGGATCGAAATCAAACGCATGAACCGGCGCGTAGCCTAGCTTCACCGCCGCGATGGCGAGAATTCCCGAGCCGGTGCCGATGTCGAGGAACGATTGCTCCGTGCCCGGCTTTCGGTTCGCAACGATCTGGCGCAAACAAAACTCCGTCGTCGGATGCTTGCCCGTACCGAAGCTGAGTCCCGGGTCGAGCACGATGACCGACTGGCCTTGACGTGGCTTGCGCCGACTCCAGCTTGGTTTCACCAACAGCGCCTTGCCGAATTCCAGCGGCGGAAAATGTCGCTTCCACGATTCCGCCCAGTTCTCCCGCTGCATTTGGCGGATCGAAAATCTGCCGCTTCCGACATTCAATCCACAGGACCGCAGCTCGCTTAATCCGTCACGCAGCGACGCGAGCTTTGATTTCAAGCCCGCTGGTTGCTTGGGCGAATAAACCGAGACACGCGTCGCGCCGGTCTTGGAATTGATGTAGCCCGAAGCGGTCGTCGCGAAAATGCGCCCGAGCAATTCCGAGACGACTTCCTCCGCCTCACTCGTCGTGGCCACGGAGATTTTCCAGATCGCGGCGCTCACGGCTTGAGGTCACGCCACGGCGTGATGTTGAGCGAATGGATCTCGGAATACTCCGGCTTGAGGATGACCTCGGTGACGCTCGCGTATTCGATTTGAAAGGCCGCCGTCTGCGCCAAGCGGAAATTGAACAGAATCGCCAGAATCATCCGCGTCACGCCGCCGTG
>SCTL01000398.1 GCA_004297495.1 Verrucomicrobiota bacterium | reverse complement strand
GCGCCACTCGCCCGGTGCTTTATCGCCCATCGGATAACGTTCGGCGCGTTTGAGCATTGGATAGATGACGAACATTTCGTCGGCCTGCCGGAGCGCGATGGTTTTCGCGGGGCGACCCAGTTCCCAGCGAAACTTGTTCGGCACGGCGAAGGAAATATGGCCCGTCGCGACGAGCGGTTGCGTGAGCGTCTTGAGTGCGCGCGTTTGCGTGAAATCGGCTGACCACGTTTGCAGATTCGTTTGCGAAGCGAACCAGCCGTTGAGGACGGCGTTGGTGTCGGCGGCGCGGCTGGAAATGATTAACAAGAAAGAGGCGAAAACGCCGAACATAGAACGAAGACTCGAAGCGAACCGGGGTCGAGGTTGGGTGTTCGAGGTTGGATGTTCGATGCTCGTCTTCACTTTGTCCACACCGGCACGAAATGATACCATTGCCCGACATGCTGGCGAATCGCCGGCTCGAACGCACGCAGGATTTCCTGCGTGAGCCGGATGCGCCCGTCGCGATGGCCGATGGCGGCACGGTCGTAAATGATTTCCGGCAGGATGTTCGCCGCGTAACCGCCGGGCTGCCGCACAATCACGCCCGGGACAATCGCGCAGCCCGAGGCGCGGGCGAGTTCCGCCGCCGCATTCGAAGCCTGGATCGGTTGGCCGAAGAGTTCGACCTGCACCGCTTTGGGTGCGGGCGGACGGTCAACCAGCAACGCCACTGTCGCACCAGCCTGCAGGCGCTTGATGATTTCGATGAATGCGAACGCATCCTCGCCGACGACGAGCGTCTCGATGCCGCGGCGCGCGCGCGAGGCCACGCGCATTTGGGTCAACTCAGCTTCCGGTTCGGCCTGCGTGAGCACGAGCATCGGGACGCCGTGCTCGACAAAAAACGCCGCGCCGATCTCCCAATTGCCGAGATGCGGCGTCACGATGAGCACGCCTTTTCCGCGCGCGTGCGCGGCCTCAAAATTTTCCCAGCCCTGCCACGCGGCTTTCTCTCCGCTCACGTCCGCGCCGCTTTCGAAACGCCAGAGATCGGCGAGTTTGAGCGCGAATTCGGAAAACATTTTCTTCGCGGCGGCGACGGCGGCGGCGCGGTCACCGTTCAGCACGGGTAAAACATTCTCGATGACGACCTCGCGCCGATGCGCCGCCAGATGCCAGTAAGTCCGGCCGAGTGTTCGCGCCAGCGCAGTGGTGATGACCGTCGGCAAGCGCCGCACGACGATCAGTCCGAGATTCCAGAGTTTGGCCGAGTAGAGCGACGATGGTTTGGCTGGCGATTGTGAGGCGGAAGGGGTTTTTGAATCGCGGCCCGCCAGCGCACGCCACCACACCGGCAGCACGAATACGGCGAGCAGCATGTTCGCGGCGATGCCGACCGCACACGTCTGGCCGAGGCTCGACATGCCGGCATTGCTCGAAAATCCGAGCGAGCCGAACCCCGCCATCGCCGTTCCACCGCACAACAACAGCGCGCGCCCCACCGAGCGATGCGCGAGGGCGAGATCACCGTCATGCCGGCGCAACGCAAGTTGCATGAAAAGGCTGTAATCCACGCCCGTGCCGAGGATGAGCGGCAGCGCCATGAGGTTCAGCAGATTCCACGACCAGTCGGCGGCGCGCATCACCGCGAGCAAAATCAATCCGCTCAGCAGCAACACGCCGACGCTCAAAAGGATTTCCGTGAAACGGCGGAACGCGAGCCACAGCGAGAGCAGCACCAGCCCGAACATCGGCAGCACGAGCTTCCAGAGATTTTGTTTCACCACTTCGAGCATCTCGCTGCCGAGCAGTCCCCATGCGCCAAGCCACACGCCGTCGCGTGGGAGTTGCGCGTCAAAGCGCCTGAGCGCGGCGAGGTCCACACCGT
>SCTL01000397.1 GCA_004297495.1 Verrucomicrobiota bacterium | reverse complement strand
CGACGCCAAGGCGTGGCTTCAGTATTCGCTGCGTTGAGACGACGATGTTCCGCGGTAATGGATTTCATGCGCTGCAAGGTAGTCGCAGGGGAAGAAACTTCCTTACGGAATGGTCCGGGTCAACTCTGGAGCAGGGCTGAATGACAAAAGCACACTTTGCAAAGTGTGCTTTCGCGGGCTTTGGTGTCACCGCTCACCAAGTTTCCCAGCGTGCGCCCCAGCGCATCCGTGCGTTCGACGATCCGGTAATTTCCCTCGGACACGGCGATGAACCTCCGGCTGGAAAGCTTCGCGAGGTGGCGTGTCATTGAAAGGAGCGGAATCCGGGTTGCTCGCGAAATCAGTTCCGCCGTCTCCGCTCCTTCGTGAATTGCGCGATAAATGGCCACGCGCCGGGCATGAGTGAATGCAGTGAACTGCCGGAAGATTTCATCGGTGGTCGCTGATTTCTCCCGGAAAGCTAGCGCGAGCGCCGTGACCAGTTCCCCCGCCGCACCCGACGAGTCCGGCTCGGCAAGCCGGTAAGAGACACGACGGCCCTGGCGTTTGACCTGAAGCAGCCCTCTTGATTCGAGTGCGCGGAGATATTGACTCGTGGCGGGCATGGAAAGGCCAGAATGTTCGGCGACGGCTGACACAGTCTGCCCCGACCGGCGGCTGAGGAATTTGATGATTTCCAGGCGAGCCACGTTCGCGAGCACGCGGCAAGTGCGCCAAAGCGTGGGCTGAGGAGGGGACACAGCGCTCATAAGCACACTTTGCAAAGTGTGCTTTTGGTAGGCAAGCAAACACTTCAAAGAGTGTGAGCTGGTCCGGGCAGTTCAGGTGACGGTCAACTCAAGTGAGCGTCGTCGCGGCGTCTGCGGCTGATCGAGCACGCGGTGATCCAGCCGCAACAACTCGCCCAGCGACCACGCCTGCCACGGACAACCGCGCGGCGTGAACGGCGCTTCGGCATCGGCGATTTCGGAGACGTGACCCAGGCCGGCTTCGTCGAGACGGGCGAGGAGCGGCGCGAGAAACTTTGCTCGCGCTTCCTTTTTCGCGCCGGCAGTGTTGCCGCGCACGCGCACCCACGCTTCAACGAACGGCCCGATGAGCCACGGCCAGACTGTGCCCTGATGATACGCGCCATCGCGCTGCCACACGCCGCCTTCGTAATGCGGTTTGTAATCCGGCTCGCCGGCCGCGAGTGAACGCAGGCCGAGCGGCGTGAGAAGTTTTTCCTCCACGAGCGCGACAACTTTCCTGGCGCGGTCGCCTTCGAGCAAGGCGAATGGCAATCCACCGACGGCGAAGATTTGGTTCGGGCGAATCGCGGCGTCGTTTTCGCCGGCGCGATGGTTCACGTCAATCACGTCGAACAGGCAGCCGCGTTCTGCGTTCCAGAATTTGTCGCGGAAAGATTTCAAGCCGCGCTCGAAATGCTTTTGCCAGCCGGGCGAAAACTGCGCGGCGATCTTCAGCGCGTTGAGCCAGAGCGCCTGAATCTCGACCGGCTTGCCGGCGCGCGGTGTGACGACCCATTCGCCGACTTTCGCGTCCATCCAGGTGAGTTGCACGCCGCGTTCGCCGCACGCGAGCAAGCCGTCGTCAGCCATGCGGATGCCGAAGCGCGTGCCCTTTGAATAGCCTTCGAGGATCGCTTCGACCGCATTTTGCACCGCGTGTTTGTCCTTCGGCGAAACCACGCCGCTGCCGTTGGCGGCTTGCAGCAGATCGTGAACGGCGACGACATACCAGAGCGACGCGTCCACGGAATTGTATTCGGGCGTCGCGCCGTGATCGGGAAAAAGATTTGGCAACATGCCTTCGGAAACACTGTTCGCCCACGCCACCAGAATGTCGCGCGCGTCGGCGAGTCGTCCGCCCGCCAGACAAAGCCCGCGCAACGCGATGAACGTGTCGCGACCCCAATCCGTGAACCACGGGTAGCCGGCCATGATGGTTTTGCCGTTGCGACCGCTG
The DNA here is from genome assembly GCA_004297495.1 of Verrucomicrobiota bacterium. Lineage (GTDB taxonomy): Bacteria > Verrucomicrobiota > Verrucomicrobiia > Limisphaerales > JADLHS01 > SCTL01. The sequence goes on along the minus strand of SCTL01000397.1, from coordinate 9,938 downwards.
ACGATGTAATCATCCGCCGCGCGATGCAGGCGCGAGGGGAATTCCGCGCGGCGCAGCTTTTCATTCTCGCGCAGACACTCGGCGAACTTGCGGACGGACAAATCGCGTTTGCGCGAGAGCGCCGGCGAATCGCTCGTCGTCAAAAGCCACACGGCTTCGCCCGCCGACAAATCCCATTCGAACACGCCCGGTGACGCGAGATCTTCGGTGGCGTCCAGGCCGCGAGCGCGCTCTTCGGCATAGGAGAAATTGCGATACCAGACCGGCTCGTGCGTATAGTGCGCGTTCGAGGAATACATCGCGTAGATGCCGGGCAAGCCGTCGTAAGGGCGGAACAAAACTTTCTCGCCGTTCGGTGTCGGCGTGAAATTAAAAGAGCCGTTCTCGTGATGCAGCGAGTGATAGTCGCGTCCCGAAATCAGCGGGCGAACGAAGAGGCGGACATTCTTTTGCTCGCCGGTCAGCCGCCAGTTCAGCGTGGTGACGCCGGATTCGCGCGCGACGAATATTTCCTGAACCAGTTCCGTTCCGTCCGCAAACTTGAATAGCCACGTCGGCCACGGCTCGATGGAAAAATCTTTGATGCGTCCCGCGCCGTCGGGATGGATCACGTCCGGCGCGTAACGTTGCGAGGTCAGATCGAAGCGACCACGCGGCGTTTCAATCCACGCCTCGAAGCCGTTGACCAGCACGACGCGGCCCGTCGGCGGCGTGGTGGCGGTAAGCAGCAGCGCGTGATAGCGGCGCGTGCGGATGCCGCTGACTGTTCCGCTGGCGAAACCGCCGTGGCCGTCTGTCTCAAGCCATTCTTGGGATTGCAGATCGGAGATTGTGGATTGCGAATTCATAAGTGTGCTTGTTTGGCATCTTAATCTTAATCTTCGTCTTAATCTTACTCTCCGGCATGAAGCGATTAAGAGTAAGATTACGATTAAGATTAAGAAGAAAAGTCAGCCGCCCGTTTCAAATCCAGGATACAAGGTCATCCCACCGTCCACGAAAATGCTCGCGCCGTGGATGTAATCCGAGTCGTCGCTCGCGAGCCACACGCAGGCGCGGCCGATGTCGTCCGGTTCGCCGATGCGCTTGTAGGGAATCAGCTTCATCAACTCGCGATACGCCTCGGGTGTGCCCCAGGCTTCCATGTTGATGGGCGTGCGGACCGCGCCAGGGCAAACCGAGTTCACGCGGATGCGATGCGGCGCGACTTCCTGCGCGATGCTTTTCATCATCAACATCACGCCGCCTTTGCTCGCGGCGTAGTTGACGTGGCCGGCCCACGGGATGACTTCGTGAACGCTGCTCATGCAAATGATCTTGCCGGCGGCGCAACTGACTTCCTTGCGGATGCCGCGACGCTTGAATTCGCGGATGGCTTCGCGCGAGCAGAGAAATTGTCCGGTAAGATTCACGTCGAGGACAAACTGCCAGTCGGCGAGCGACATCTGATCAATCGGCGCGTCCTTTTGCAGGCCGGCGTTGTTGACGAGGATGTCAATCGTGCCGAATTCCTTGATCATTTTCTTGAACATCGCCTGCACGTCGGCTTCGCTCGCGACGTTCGCCTTGTGCGCGAACGCGTTGCCTCCGTGACTGGTGATGTGCGCCACGACTTCCTCGGCGGCTTCGGGGCGGGAAACGTAATTCACCACCACGTCCGCGCCGGCATTCGCGAGCGACAGCGCGACAGCCTTGCCGATGCCGGAGTTCGCGCCAGTGACGAGCGCCTTCTGGCCTTTGAGGACTTTGTTAATCGGCATCGCCGGCATGACGGCGGCGGGAAGATTTTCGTCGCGGAGATGTTGCTGCATCAACGCTTCGTGCTCGGTGGGCATCGGTGTCATCATACGGCTGGGTGGCAGTTTGATTTCAGGCATCGTGTTCATCGTCTTGAATTGGGGATTCGTCAATGGTGCTTCGTGCGAGGGTTGGTCGGGAGGGGCAGACGTGCCTTACAGGAATTCTTCGCCGCCAGGTTTCACGGCTGACCCAACGCAGGCTGACGCGCGCGGTGCGACTCGCTGCCGCTACGCGCGGGTTTGGAAAGACGAAATCCGGGAAACAATCTCCGCCGTGGTCTGATCAGCATCAACCTCCAGCCATTCGAGCGTCGCCTGCCGACGAAACCACGTCATCTGTCGTTTGGCGAACTGCCGCGTCCGCGCCTTCACCAGTTCGATGGTCTCGGCCAGGGATCGTTCGCCGCGCAGGTGTTCCACCACTTGCCGATAGCCCAGCGCCTGCATCGCCGTGCGATTTTTTTCCAACCCGCGTTCCAACAAATGCCGCGTTTCGTCCACGAGACCGGCGGCGAACATGGCCTCCACGCGCCGGTCAATCCGCGCTTTCAATTCCTCCGAGCGGCGGGCGATGCCGATGGAGCAAAACTCACTGGCACTTCCGCTGGTTTGCCAGTCGGAGCGTTGCGCGGAAAACGGCCGGCCCGTCAACCGGATGACTTCCACGGCGCGGACGACTCGTCGGGGATTTTGCCGGTCAATCTTCCCGAACGTCACAGGATCACGTTCCGCCAACTCGGCCAAAAGCGATTCCAGCGGCAACGCCTCCAACTCCTCGCGCAACGCCGCATCGGATGGCGGCGCGCTGCCGAGTCCCGCCAGGAGCGCCTTGAAATAAAGTCCCGTGCCGCCGCACAGAATCGGCGTGCGCTGACGGGCTTGAATTTCCCGCATCGCCGCGCGAGCCAGCGCGACGAATCTGGCCGCGTCGAATGCCTCATTCAAATCCGCCACGTCAATCAAGTGATGCTTCACCCGCGCCCGCTCTTCCGCGCTCGGTTTCGCGGTGCCGATGTCCAGGCCGCGATAGACCTGCATGGAATCCACGGAAATGATTTCGCCGCCGATTTTCTCCGCGAGCAGCAGGGCAATCTCGGATTTGCCGGAAGCAGTCGGCCCGGCGATCAGGAAGGGACGAGGATGGAGGATGGAGGATGGAGGGTGGGACTTCTCTTCGGCCATCTTCAATCCTCCATTCTCTATCCTCGCTTCGGCTCCACTCGGCGCGAGAGCAAGTAAAACAAAACTCCGCCCGCTACAAAAATTCCGATGCTGATCAGATGCGCCGGCGTCAGCCCGGCGTGGCGGTGCGCCTCGGTGTAATCGCCGCGAAAGGATTCCACCACCGAGCGCGTCACAGCGTAGCACATCAGATACGCGGCAAAAATTTGTCCGTTGAATTTCTTCCGCCGATACAGCCACGCGAGCGCGAGATAGAGAACGAGATTGAGCAGGGAATCGTAGATTTGCGTGGGATGCACCGGCGTGGTGGGCGGATGCAGCGGATTGTCCGCTGGAAAACTGATCGCCCATGGCAAATCACACGCGCGTCCATAGCAACAACCGTTGAGCAGGCAACCGACGCGCCCGAACACGTAACCCAGCGCGATGCTCGGCGCGAGCACGTCCGCCACGCCCCACAACGGCAGCGCGCGCGCGCGGCAGTAAATGACGCACGCCAGCGCCGCGCCGATCAGCCCGCCGTAATAAACCAGCCCGCCGTGCTGAATCATGAAGACTTCGGGGAACGCGTCCCCGGCGAATTGCTCGCGCCAGTAAGTCGCCACGTAAAGCGAGCGAGCGCCAAGGATTGCGCCGACGACCAGCCAGGGAATCAGGTCGGCGATTTTTTCGCCGGAGATTTTCGTGAGCGCGGCGCGGCGGCCCGCCGTCCACGCGCCCGCGAGAAAGCCCAGCGCCACCATCACGCCATACCAATGGATCGTGAGCGGCCAGTTGAGTGCGATTGGATGCACGCGGAGAAGTTAGGGAGACAAACGACGTTTGGAAAATTGAAACTGAAGCTTACGGCGCGGCGGCAACGTCCTCAGTTGTTCGTGGCGATGGTCGGGTTGAGCGGGCGCGGCTTGACTGTCGGCGGCGAAGGCGGCGCGTTGTTCTTGAATCCAGCGGGGAGGGGCGGCGTCATTTTCATCGCGTTCACCAGGTTGCGCCACGTCTGCCGTTCCGCCGGCGACATCGCTTCCCACTTGGCGGCGTTCTTCAGGAATTCACTTTTTTCCGCAGGGGCCATGCCGGTGAATTTTACGTAGCCGCGCAGACACCGAACGCGCTGGTCCGGCGGCAGACTGGCGAAAGTCTGGAGCGTTTTTTCAATTTCGCGGCGTTCGATCTCGGAAACCTGTTTGAGCGCGCGGGATTTTTCGTCCGGAGTCAGCGCACAGAGTTGATCGAGGAATTCCACGGCGCGACGGCGTTGCTCGGCGTTCTTCGCCTTCAAGCGATCCGACATCGGTGGCGCATCTTCCACTCGCGCCACAAAACGCACTGCCTGCTCGTTCGTGAGCAGTTCGCTCTGCCAATCCAGCGGGAGCTTGTCCCATTGCGCGAGGCGGTTCGTGACCAGCGGCAGCAAACTGACAGGCACGGAGGCGAACTGCGCTGGGCGATTCGTGGCCGGGATCGCCAGCAGCTTGGTGAGATACCAGCGCAATTCCGTCGCTTGCAGCCGCAGTTCACACTCATCCGGGCCGAGCGTTTTGTATTCGCGGATTTTCTTGAGCAGCGCCTCGCGGTTTTCGGGCGTGCGACTGGCAAGTTGTTGCGCGCGCTCCGCCGGAGTCATCCCCAGAAGTTTTCGGAAAGCGCTCACGGGCGAAACCAGATTCGGCACCGGCGGCATCATCGCGGCCGTCGGTGACTTGGTCGTCGTTTGCGCCAGCGATGGCAGAATCAGCGCGAGCGCCGCGCCGGTCACGAACAATTTGGTCAGGCGTCCGTTCATTGCATCAACGCGAGCAGGTCTTCATCCGCGCCCGGGCCGGTGCTCAAGCTGGCGATCACGTCATAGTCGTCCAGCGCCAGCGTGGGCGGCGGCGCGGTGCGGGTGATTTCCCTGACGGTCGTCAGCGTTTCCTTGCCTCGCTCCCTGGCACGATAAATGGAAAGCCCGGTCACGAGTAACACCGCCGCCACGGCGGCGCGCGGCAGAAAAGTCCGCCACCACCAGGCGGGCGTTCGTCTCCGTCCGCGTGCCTGAGCGGCATCCCTGCGTTGCGCTTCCGCCAGCACGCGCGCGGTGAAGTTCGACGGCACGGCGGCATCCGGCAGTTTTTTTACGACGCGACTCAGGGCGAGTTCGAGTTCCCACTCATCGCGCGCCTCGGGATGCGCCGCAAGCCAGGCGCGCAATTCGGCCTGCTCCGCGCCGGTGAGCGGGCGACGCCAGGCGATTTCTCGTAACCGGGTGACTTTTGGGTCTGCGTTCATGTCAGCCTATGGGTTGATAACCGTTTTCGGAGAAAAGTTTCGTCATTCTTCTTCGCTCCAATCGCCAGTTCGCAGATACGGCTTGAGCTTCTGCTTGAGCGTTTCGCGCCCGCGATGGATCAACGATTTCGTGGCCGAGAGCGAACAACCGAGCACTTTCGCGATTTCCTCGTAACTCAATTCCTCCTCGCGGCAAAGCAGCAAGGCGGTGCGCTGGTTCTCGGGCAATTCTTGAATGGCGGCCTCAACTTTCGCTTCGAGCTCACCGCGCAGCAATTGGTCCGGCGGCGAGGACGCGAGGTCTTTCGTCTCCACCTGGTGAACCGGGCTTTCGCTGTCCTCGTGCGTCTGATCGAGCGACTCGGCGGGATGCCGCGAGCGCCGGCGGATTTCGTTCAGGCAAAGATTTCGGGCGATGGTGAACAGCCAGGTGGAAAACTTGGCGGTGGCTTCGTAGCGCTGCGCCGATTTGTAAGCCTGCACAAACACATTTTGCGCGAGGTCCTCGGCTTCGGTGGGATCGCCCAACGTGCGCCAGGCGAGATTGATGATCGGCTGCTTGTATTTGTCCACCAACCCGGTGAAAGCCGCCACATCGCCTCGTTTGACGCGAAGCATCGCGGCGGCATCTGGATCATCGTTGGCGGGCATTGCGCTCCGAGACTATGAAAACACCGGCAGGCGAACAAGGTTGCGGGAGAATTGAACAGGAGCAAACGGAGGAAACGGAGACAAGCAGTGCATCAACGTTTTGAAATCAACCGACTCGCGGCAAAGAATCCTTCGACTGATCGTTTCCAATCCTCTGTTTCCTCCGTTTGCTCCTGTTCAATTCCAGTAAGCTTCAGCTTCCCGTCTTCAACTCCACCACATCATGCGGCGCGGCTTCGCGCATCCCGGCGGAGCTGACCCGGATGTAACGCGCCTTTTCGCGAAGCTGCGCCAGGTTCGCCGCACCGAGATAGCCCATGCCGGATTGAATCCCGCCGATCAGTTGCGCCAGCACGCGATCCACCGAGCCGGCGGCTTCCTTCAACGCCTCGATGCCTTCAGCCGCGATTTTTTGCGTGGGACTTTTTTCGTGACCGTAACGCGCCGCCGAGCCGGCGCGCATCGCCGCCAGACTGCCCATGCCGCGGTATTGCTTGTAAATTTTCCCGCTGATTTCAATGACGTCGCCCGGCGCTTCGGTGCAACCGGCGAAAATGCCGCCGCAGATCACGCCTTGCGCGAGCGTGAGCGCCTTCACGATGTCGCCGCTCTTGGTAATGCCGCCGTCGGCGAGAATCGTGACGCCCTTTTTCGCCGCCGCGCGCGCGGCGATGTGCAGCGCGGTGAGTTGCGGAATGCCCACGCCCGCGACGACGCGCGTGGTGCAGATCGAACCCGGCCCTTGCCCGATCTTGATGACGTTCGCGCCGCACTCCGCGAGAAAATCCACACCCGCGCCACTGGTCACATTGCCGGCCATGATCGGCAACTTCGGAAATTCTTCGCGCAACAGTTTCACCGTGTCGCCCACGCCTTTGGTGTGGCCATGCGCGGTGGAAACCGCCACGACATCCACGCCGCGTTCCACCAACCCGCCGACGTGTTCGAGGATGCGTTCGCGATCCAGTTCGCCGAACGCGTTGCGCGTGGCGCTCACCGCCGCGCCGCAGACGAGGCGGAATTGCGAATCGCGCGCCGGCTTGAACTGCGCCTTGCGTTCCTGCTGGATGCGCTCGACGTCGTTCATCGTGAACAGACCGCGCAGTTTATCGTCGTCATCCACGACAAGCAGCTTGTGGATGCCGGGCCGCTCGGTGAAAAACTTGTCGGCGCGCGCGATGGGATCTTTGCCGAGTTCTTTCTTGTTGATCGTGTGAACCTGCGCGCGTGGCGTCATGCCCTCGGCAATTTTGCGTTTGGCGTAACGCGGTTTCACCACGTGGCCGGAAAGCAGACCGACGAGAATTCCTTTTTCATCCACCACCGGGAAGGTGCTGAAGCTGAATTTCCGTTCCTCGATCAACGCCAGCACGTCGCCGATAAGTTGATCGGGTTGGAACGCGATCGGATCGGGCAACATGCCGGGGACGTGATATTTCACGCGACTGACTTCGGAGAGTTGCTGGCGCTCGGGCATGTTGTAGTGGATGAGGCCCAACCCGCCGTTGAGCGCCATCGCCGTGGCCATGCGGGATTCGGTGACGGTGTCCATGTCCGCCGAGACGACCGGAATGTTCAGCAACAAACCCTCGGCCAGTTCGGTCTCAAGCTGCGTGTCGCGCGGCAACACTTCGGAGTAAAGCGTGGCCAGCGTGACGTCGTCGTAGGTGAGCGCGACACGACTGTTTTCGGCGAAGAATTTCTCCGCCGGAAGGTAGAACTGCGAATCCAAAATATGCTGCGAAGCTGCCATGTCGCAGGATGCCGGACGCGCCGCTTTTTTGGCAAGTGGATTCAGGAGAGCAACGCGTCGGCGCGCGGCCCTCCGGGCCGCAGCACTATGTAATGTAAAGACCCTGCGAAATTCTGGAATCGGTTAGCGTGGGCAAGTGCTGCAGCCGGGAGTGCCGCGCGCCGTTATTTTCACCGGCTTGTCTGGCAAGCGCAGCGTGCTATGCTGGCTTGCCTGAGTTGACCGAAACGATTTGAAAGCTTTAATTGAAAACATAGATCGCCGCACTGAACGGGTGTTCCTCGTGGGCGTGGAACGAAAATCCGGCGGCGGTCTCGCCCTGCGGGATTCCCTGGAGGAACTCGGCGAACTGGCGACCACGGCCGGCGGGCGCGTCATCGGCGAGGGCACGCAGAAAGTGGAGTCGCCCAACCCGGCCACGTTCATCGGCAAGGGCAAGGCGGAGGAATTCGCGGCGTACTCTCGCGCCAACCAGATTGACACGGTGATTTTCGATGATGAACTTTCGCCGGCGCAAAATCGCAACCTGGAAAAAATCTTCAACTGCAAGGTGCTGGATCGCACGGCGCTGATCCTCGACATCTTCGCGCAGCGGGCGCGGACGCGCGAGGGCAAGCTCCAGATCGAACTGGCGCAGTTGCAGCATTTGCTGCCGCGGCTGACGCGGTTCTGGGGACATCTTTCGCGGCAGTCCGGCGGCATCGGCATGCGCGGCGGCGAAGGTGAATCGCAACTCGAAGCCGACCGGCGCAAGGTGCAGGAGCGGATTGAGAAACTCACCGCTGATCTCGACACCGTGCGGCGCCAGCGCGGATTGCAGCGCGCTGGCCGCAAACGCAACCAATGGCCGCTCGCGTCCATCGTCGGCTACACGAACGCGGGCAAATCCACGTTGCTGAACAAGCTCACGGGCGCCGGTGTGATGGCGAAAGACATTTTGTTCGCCACGCTCGATCCGACGACGCGGCGTCTGCGTTTGCCGACGAATCAAAATGTTTTGCTGACCGACACGGTTGGTTTCATCCGCAAACTGCCGCATGGTTTGGTGGAGGCGTTCAAAGCCACGCTCGAAGAAGTGGTCGAGGCGGACTTGTTGTTGCACGTCGTGGATGTGAGTCATCCGCAAGTGGACGAACAGATCGAAGCCGTGAACGCCGTGCTCAAGGAAATCGGCGCGGAGGAAAAATCCACGATCATGGTCTTCAACAAGATTGATCTGCTCAACGGCGGCAATGCGTGGACGCGATTTCAGGAACGGTTTCCTCACGCCGTCGCGGTCTCGGCGGCGTCGGGCGAGGGCGTGCCGGCCTTACTGGCGGAAATCGGCACCCAGTTGCGCCCCGAGCGCGAAGTGGTGACGTTGCGCGTGCCGCATGAGAAATCGGCGGTGATCGCGCGGCTACATTCCGTCGGGCAGGTGGTCGAGAGCAGCTATCGCGGCGCGAAGGCGAAATTTAAGGCACGCATCCCGCGGCATTTCCACGCCGAGTTCGCGGCCTACATCGTCGAATAGTGGCGAGCTGCCGCCTCACACGACTGCGCTCAGGCGAATTTCTTCCGCAAGTATTCCAGGTGATGTGTGCTCTGGGTCGGCTCGCCCGTGGCCAGCTTCATCAATTCCGACGGCGTGTGGCGCGAGCCGTGCCGATGGACTTTTTCGCGCAGCCATTTCAACAGGCCCGCGTAGTCGCCGCGCGCGAGTTCGCTTTCAAGCGAGGGCAGTTCACTGGTGGCGCGCCGCATGAGTTGCGCGGCGTTGAGATTGCCCAGCGTGTAGGTCGGAAAATAACCGAGCGCACCAATGGACCAGTGAATGTCCTGCAAGCAGCCATCCGAATCTTTTGTCACCTTGAGGCCGAACATTTTTTCGAACTCCTCATTCCAGCATGCGGGCACGTCGGCAACGTTGAGTGCGCCTTCGATTAATTTCACCTCGATCTCGAAACGCAGAATAATGTGCAGATCGTAAGTCACCTGATCGGCTTCCACGCGGATGAATGACGGCGAAACGCGGTTCACCGCCGCGCTGATTTGCGCGGGCGAGAATTTCTTCAAGTCGGGAAAGTGTTCGCACGCGACCGGATGCCAGTGCTCCCAAAACGCCGGACTGCGGCCCACGTGATTTTCCCAGAGTCGCGATTGCGACTCGTGAATCCCGAGCGACGCCGCGCTTCCCAGCGGCGTACCGTAATGTTCTTCGAGCAATCCCTGCTCATACAGCCCGTGACCGGCCTCGTGCATCACACCGTAGAGCGACTGCGCGAAATTCTTCTCGTCGTAGCGCG
>SCTL01000396.1 GCA_004297495.1 Verrucomicrobiota bacterium | reverse complement strand
GAAGGCCGCGGCAAAGCACAAGCCGACAGTCTTCGTAAAGCGCGCAAAGACACAATCGCGCGCCGTTTGAAGGATGGCCGTGAGGAAAAAGTTCCCGCGCCGGAATTGCAGAAAGGCGACACCGTCGTTTGCGAAGCGGGCGACGTGATTCCCGCCGATGGCGAAGTGATCGAAGGTATTGCCACCGTGGACGAAGCCGCCATCACCGGCGAATCCGCGCCCGTCATACGTGAGAGCGGTGGCGACCGCAGCGCCGTCACCGGCGGTACGCGCGTCATCAGTGACCGCATTGTCGTGCGCGTAACGATGGAAAAAGGCCACGGTTTTCTCGACCGCATGATCGCGATGGTCGAAGGCGCGAAACGCCAGAAGACACCCAACGAAATCGCGCTCACGATTTTGCTGTCGGCGCTCACGGTGATTTTCCTGCTCGTGTGTGTGACGCTGAAACCGTTCGGCATTTACTCGAACACCGTGTTCTCCGTTCCCGTGCTGATCGCGCTGCTCGTTTGCCTGATTCCGACGACCATCGGCGGTTTGTTGAGCGCCATCGGCATCAGCGGCATTGACCGGCTCATTCGCCGCAACGTGATGGCCACGAGCGGTCGCGCGGTCGAAGCCGCCGGCGACGTGGACGTGTTGCTGCTTGACAAAACCGGCACGATCACGCTCGGCAATCGCATGGCGAGCGATTTCATTCCCGCGCCCGGCATCGCCGTCGAGCGATTGGCCGACGCGGCCCAACTGGCGTCGCTCGCGGATGAAACTCCCGAAGGCCGCAGCATCGTCGTGCTCGCGAAGGAAAAGTTTGGCCTGCGTGGTCGCGAAGTTGCAGCGCCGCACGCGCAGTTCGTTCCGTTCACGGCGCAGACGCGCATGAGCGGCGTGGATTTTCCAGTGATTGATGGGCAGCCGCATCGCGCCATCCGCAAAGGCGCGGCGGAGTCCATCCGGATTTACGTGGACAAACTCGGCGGTTCGTTCCCGCAGGCGGTCACACAATCGGTCGAGAACATTTCACGCTCGGGCGGCACGCCGTTGGTCGTGGCGGAAAATCGCGACGTACTCGGCGTGGTGCAACTCAAGGACGTGGTGAAAGGCGGCATCAAGGAGCGCTTTGCGCATCTTCGCAAAATGGGAATCAAGACCATCATGATCACCGGCGACAATCCGTTGACCGCCGCCGCAATTGCCGCTGAATCCGGCGTGGACGATTTCATGGCGCAAGCCACGCCCGAAGCGAAGTTGAAACGCATTCGCGACGAACAGGCCGCCGGCCATCTCGTCGCGATGACCGGCGACGGCACGAACGACGCCCCCGCGCTCGCGCAGGCCGACGTCGGCGTCGCCATGAACACCGGCACGCAGGCCGCCCGCGAAGCCGGCAACATGGTGGACCTCGACAGCAATCCGACGAAGCTCATTGACATCGTGGAAATTGGAAAGCAAATGCTCATCACGCGCGGCTCGCTGACGACGTTCAGCATCGCGAACGACGTGGCGAAATACTTCGCGATCATTCCGGCGATGCTCATGGCGACGTTCCCAGCCATCGCACCGCTCAACATCATGCGGCTGCACAGCCCGACGAGCGCGATTCTGAGCGCCGTGATCTTCAACGCGCTCATCATCATCGCGCTGATTCCGCTCGCGCTGCGCGGCGTGGCTTACAAGCCCATCGGCGCGCTGGCGATTCTCCAACGTAACCTGCTTATCTATGGCCTGGGTGGCGTGCTCATCCCGTTCGTCGGGATCAAGATCATTGATGTCATCATCACGGCGCTGAAACTCGTTTAAGTCTATGAAAACTTTTTTCTCTGAAATTCGCGGCGCGGTCATGGCCACGCTGATTCTTGCCGTCGTCTGCTGCGGGCTTTATCCGCTGGTCGTGTTCGGCATCGCGCAAGTTTGCTTTCCGGCAAAAGCCAACGGCAGTTTGATCGTGGAAAAGGACGGAACCATTCGCGGCTCGGAATTGCTCGGCCAGAATTTTGCGGCCGAAAAATATTTTCATCCCCGCCCCTCGGCGGCGGGCAACGGTTATGATGCGACCAGTTCCGGCGGCAGCAATCTCGGCCCGACTTCGCAGAAGCTCAACGATGCGATCAAGGACCGTGTTGACGCCTATCGCAAAGAGAACGGGATGAAGGAGACGGACGCTGTCCCCGCCGATGCGGTCACGGCTTCGGGCAGCGGCCTTGATCCGCACATCAGCCTGCGCAACGCGGAACTGCAAACGGCACGCGTCGCGAAGGCCCGCCAACTGGACGCCGCGAAAGTGCGCGCGCTCATTCAACAAAACACTGACGCGCCCGACATGGGCTTCCTCGGCGAGCCGGGCGTGAATGTTCTCAAACTTAACCTCGCCCTCGACCGGTTATGAACCATGTGGCGATTTTCTTCGTCCCGACCGGCGCGACGCAACACGACTTCGAGATCGCGTTGCGCGAACACTTCGCATCCGTGCAAATCGGCGAGGGTTCGCTTCGTGCGAAGCACGATTGTGTCGGGATCACAGATAATGACCATTTACCCTTGTGGACGTGGTTCGGCCCGAACTCGAACAGCCCGTCAAAGTTTTGAAGCTGATTCTGGATTTCGTTTGATTATGATGACCGCGTGAACGACGCCGAGCGCCCCAATCCCGACGCGTTGCTGGCCGCGATCCAAAGCGAAGCCACGCGGATCCGTCGCGGGCGGCTCAAGGTTTTTCTCGGCATGTGTCCGGGCGTGGGCAAGACCTACGCGATGCTTGAAGCCGCGCAGCGCGAGTTGAAAGCCGGGCGCGACGTCGTCGTCGGCTACGTCGAGACGCACGGACGCAAGGAAACCGACGCGCTCGCGGCCGGACTGCCGTTGTTGCCGCGAAGACAGGTGGAACATCGTGGCATTGCGCTGGCGGAGATGGACCTCGACGCGGTGCTTACACGTCGTCCGCAGCTTGGACTCGTGGATGAACTTGCGCACACGAACGCGCCGGGTTCGCGTCATCCGAAACGCTGGCAGGACGTGCAGGAATTGCTCGATGCGGGCATTGATGTGTTCACGACCGTGAACGTGCAGCACATCGAAAGTCGCGCGGACACGGTGCGGCAAGTCACCGGCACGGAAATCCGCGAGACCGTTCCCGACAGCGTGCTCGACACGGCGGAGATCGAACTCATTGATTTGCCGACGGACGAACTCTTGCAGCGGCTGGAACAGGGCAAAGTCTATTTGCCCGAGCGCGCGGCGGCGGCGGCAAAGAGTTTTTTCCGCGAAGGCAATCTCACCGCGCTGCGCGAACTCGCGTTGCGGCCTGTGGCCGATCACGTCGGCGAGGAAACGG
>SCTL01000395.1 GCA_004297495.1 Verrucomicrobiota bacterium | reverse complement strand
CGGCCATCGCGACCATGCTTTGCGATTTGAATGTTCCAGATCAGTTCCCGCTCCTTTTCATTGGGCAGGTCGATGAAGAACAACTCATTCCATCTTCCCTTGCGTAGCAGTTCCGGCGGCAGTTGTGAGACGTCATTGGCGGTCGCTACGACGAACACCGGGGCCGTCTTTTCCTGCATCCAAGACAGGAACGTGCCAAACACCCTGGCCGAAGTCCCACCGTCAGTAACCCCGGAACGCTTGCTGCCACTGAAGCCCTTGTCCAATTCATCCAGCCAGAGACAACAGGGAGCAATGGCCTCGGCGGTTTGGAGCACTGACCGGAGGTTGCTTTCACTCTGCCCCACCAGACCCCCATAGAGTTTGCCGGCATCCAGTTTGAGCAGGGGAATGCCGAAGACCGAGGCAGTGGCTTTGGCAGATAAGGTTTTGCCACTTCCCGCAATTCCGATCATCAACAATCCCTTCAACGGTGGCAGTCCGTATTCAGTTGCTGATTTGCTGAAGGCCCGTTTTCTTTTTACGAGCCAGTCCTTCAACACCTCCAGACCGCCGATGGAATCCAGGTTCTCTTTCGTCTCGATCAATTCCAGGAGACCGTTCTTCTTTACCGCCTGGGCCTTCTCTTTTGCCACCAGTACGGGATCCACTGTCTTTGTTTGGACCACGGAGAGGGCGAAGGCATTTTCAGCTTCGATGGTGGTCTAATGCACAGCTCAACGTCACAACGACGTGGGAAACTGAAACGGATAAACTGAAATATGGCAAAAGCACTGTCGAAGTCGGAAGTGGCCGGCGCAATCGCGGACATCCATGTCGCGGTTTGTCTTGCCTCATCGAAAGGCTCGTGCCAAGTCGAGTGCCAAATGCTGCGCCAACACAAGGAAACTGCCAGAGCAAGCGTGACAATGATTGCGCATGCCGCAATCACCCAGACAAATAATTTTTTGCCGTTACCGGATTGTTCCATGGTGTCGAATACTTCGGGGCAGCGATTTCCCGTTGATTAAAGAATGCATTTTAGGGTCGCAACTTAATCGAGAGCGGGCGACTTCGTGATTTGGATAGTTTTAATCTCACACAAAGTGAACCCAGCGCGCGATCGTCTGCGTCGTACGCCACGGGCGAAGCTCATCACCACCACGCCCATTACAGCTAGAGTGAGAGCGGTTGGCTCCGGCACTTGCGAGACACTGACGCGAAACGCCGTCGCATCGAAAGTGCCGTCTTGTCCTTGATTGTCGCTGAATACGATAAACCGCAGCACATCGCCTGCTTGTAGTGAAATGTTGAAATTGAAGTCAGCCACACCAGTGCCGCCGAATGGGTCTGAATGGTTGACGAGATTGGCAGACGAAATAATCTCTTCAAACAATGGACTGTCCAGGTTGGCTCCTTTGACGACGAGGACATCCACCCCATCTCCGGCGTTAAAATTGGTGTTGTCTCTGGCAAAGGCCCCGGAAATTCCAAACGTGCCAGTGCTGGGAACTTGGAATCGAATTGAAGCACCAAGGTTTGCTGTGCCAGTTCCAAGTAGAAAGCCTCCAGTGCCAGGCTCGAAGCGAAGGAGCTGATGGCTTGAATCATATTGCACTCCCGGAAAATCTTGCGGGTGCGCGTATGTCGGCAGGGGGACATCACCCGGATAGCCGTAACTGTAACTCGGACGGAAGTTCATGAGTGAAATCGAGGCCGAGGCGCGGTTCTGAGTATTGATTAGGCGACTGTCACCAATGTACTCGTAATACACACCGCCTTGCCCTTGGATGCCGCTAAAGTTGTTGGGCAGCGAGAGGATTGTTTGCGCCTGAGAACGGTGAGTGCTGAATGTTACAGCGACGAGGATCGCAAGTTGGGCCAGTGGTTTGAAACCGGAACTTGCGGTCTTCGCAGGATGCAGTGGACGTGGTTGATGGACGGACTGAGTTTGCGTTGACGGGTGCATGATGATTCCTGTGCCTGAGTTTTTGCCTTCCGAGTCTTCTACGCCCTCGGAAGGCAATGGCAAGCAAAATATCCCGCTTGTGGGATTTGCTTCCGGCCAGCATCCGGGGGATGGCTCAACGCCTGCATCAACAACTGGCCGCCTTCCTGCGCAAGAAGCGTGGCGACCTTACCTACGCCCAGTTCGCACGGAAGACCGGCTTGAGCGATTCCACCCTGCACCGGCTCGAGATGGGTGAGCAGAACGTCACCTTGAAAACGATCGAACAGCTTTGCGATCGGCTAAAGTGCGGTGTGTCGGACATTTTTGAGTGAGCTTTTGTTGGCCTCAGGCAACAGGAGCTTATCCCACAAACGGAATATCTGCTTTACTGGTTTTCACTCAGGGTTGAAACTCGGTCTCGGCATGGATCACCCGCGCAATTTCACACTCCTACTTCTCGGTCTATCGCTATTGCTCGAAGGCTGTGCCACGAGAGAGCAGACCACTGGCGTGTTTCCTGTTCGATACACCGAGGAAGCATTGATCCCGCCGGGTAAGACGCTGGAACAACTCAAAGACGTGCCGCTGCGGGAACTGATGGATGAAACCGGCGACGGTGACTTGTCAGTTGCATTCTACACGCAATCTACTTCGAACGAGACCAGCTAGGTAGAAGTGCGAACCTGGCGGGAGTATTGCAAATATGAAGGCGCTGAACCAGTCACGGGCACGGATATGAGGATGGCCTCGTGGTTTCCAAGGCGATGTGGCGTGATTCCGTTCCTTGAAAGGGCCCTCCCTTCCGTCACGAACTATTTGCACGATTTGAAGTTGAATCGAAAGCTGTTGGAAAAGTTGCCGGTCAATCTAGCGCCGGCCTTTAATCGGGAGGAATGGGAGCCGCAGGAACAAGCAC
The DNA here is from genome assembly GCA_004297495.1 of Verrucomicrobiota bacterium. Classification (GTDB taxonomy): domain Bacteria; phylum Verrucomicrobiota; class Verrucomicrobiia; order Limisphaerales; family JADLHS01; genus SCTL01. The sequence goes on along the minus strand of SCTL01000395.1, from coordinate 2,279 downwards.
TCAAGGAAGGCAAAAGTTTCATGGAATTCTACCCGGAATCGAAAGTCGTAAGGCGTGGACGGAATGAGATTGAGATAAAAATGGGTGAGGGATACACGGTTTGTCTGACGGTCCTGGCGTACGGCGATGTGAATCATGACGGGCTCGAGGACGTGTTTCTCTACGTCCACCACGGCACGGAGGGATCAATGTCTTATGGCTTCAACGTGGTTCTCAACCGAAAGATGCTCAATGGAAAGTTGGAGCAGGTGGCGTGGTAAGAATCGTCGTTGAAAGGCGGCTGCGGAATCGTGATCCGCGTATTCCTTCAAGAGGGCGTTGTCATCCAGTTCAAGCATCTACATCTCAATGCCGCCGATCAAAGGAAGGTAACAGTCTATTTTGCGGTGAAGAGGACTGAAAAGAATGGTGGCAACTCAAAAATCAAAAAACGAAATGAAGATCCACGCAAACTCAGCGCAGTTCAGTTTTCGAACACATCGTTACAAACCGGCCGCCAACGCTCAATGAGATCGTGTTCCTCAGTGCAACGAGCGCCTTGCCCTGCGTTGCAATAGTGGGAATGGAGATGCGTCGCACCGTTGGCAATGGCATCCCCCAACCGCACGTGACCCTCCAACCGCTGGTGCAGGTCACGCGTCTGCGAAATGTAAACGGGAGACCAATCACCGTCCGGCAACTGCTTGGCATAGATGTAAAGCCCAGGCAAAGGGCGGAGAGCGACGTTCAAGGGATGGACTTCGTATTGATAGTCCTTCCCCGATTGTCCGGGCCAATTAAAGGAGGAGGAAGATTGCTGATCCGAGTGCGGATGGCGACCGAACCATTGTTTTAGCAGGTTCACCTTGCGGGTACAAGACCATTGAAACCGTGCAATGTCAATCGGGGTGGGTAACGTTCTGGGCTCGCTTAGGGAGCAATCAGTCCGCGATAGAACCGCTGGATGAATAAATTGCCGTTGGACTCGATGAAGGTGAACGGTGCGGGATTAGTACGCAGGGAAAGCCAGTTCGTCGTTGAAAGGTTGGTCGTGGCCGTCCGCGGAGTTGCGCTGGTTCTTGCTGATGGAGCGGCTGCTTGCTGGCGTCTGGATTGGGTTGGTTGGTGTTAGGCACAGTGGCTGGAACGCTAATTATCAAGGTTAAAACCTTGTGGAAAAAGCGGCGCACTGGCAGATGGCCGCACTGCCGCTGTCGTCGCCGTCGTCAGGCCATCGTTGGTTCGCGGCCATGAACGCGGCAGTTTGCCGGTTGGTTTGAAGTCACCAAGCAACACGTCCGCAATTCCCTGTCCTTCGGTGCCCGGCAGCCATGCTGCGATGAAAGTGTCGCTGGCGTCCAACGCGCTACCGAGAATTAGGGGCCGGCCGGAGAAAAGCACCGTGACCACGGGGATGCCGGCCGCTTTGGCCTTTTCCACCAGCGCCACGTCGGCGGCCGCCAGATTCAAATTGCTGCGGTCACCCGCCATTTCGGCATACGGCATTTCGCCGATGACAACGACTGCGGCGTCGGCCCCCTTCAGGTCGCTGCCGTCGCGCGAGAAAGTGACCAGGGTTCCGGGAGCCACAGTGTTGCGGATGGCGGTGAGAATGGTCGTGCCGCCGCGCGTCACGTTGCCGCGCTTGCCTTGCCATTCCACAGTCCAGCCGCCGCATTGCACGCCGAGGTCATCCGCCGCCGCCCCTACGACAGCGAGGTGCTTGATGTTTTTGGCGAGCGGCAGCGCGCGGCTTTCGTTCTTCAGCACGACGAGCGATTCGCGCACACACTGGCGCGCGACGGCTCGGTGTTCCGGCGAGCCGATGGCCGCAGTGAGCGCGGGGTCAACCGCCGTGCTTTCAAACAGGCCCATCTTATGTTTGACGCGCAGAATCCGGAGCACGGCGTCATCAATGCGGGACTGCGGCACTTTGCCTTCGGCAACAAGTTCCTTCAGCTTCGTGATGAACTCGACGTAGTTGTTTTTCGTGCCTGAACCGTTCGGAATCATGATCATGTCGAGACCGGCGTTGATGGAACGCTCGATGCAGTTTTTGAAATTGTTCGTCTCGATCTGGTCTATCGCGGCCCAGTCGGACACGAGGAAGCCGTGGAAACCGAGTTCTCCCTTCAGCACGTCGGTGAGGAGATGCTTCTGCCCGTGCAGCTTTTCACCGTTCCAACTGTTGTAGGAAACCATGATGGAGCCGACGCCCGCCTTGATGGCGGCGCGATACGGCGGCAAATGAACTTTGCGTAGCGTGGCTTCGTCGCAAACGGTGTTGCCCTGGTCCACGC
>SCTL01000394.1 GCA_004297495.1 Verrucomicrobiota bacterium | reverse complement strand
GCCGGACGAGGAATTGTATCAAGTCTTCAACATGGGCATCGGCATGGTGGCCATCGTCTCGGCGGACAAGGCGGACGCCGTGCTGAAATTCATCCGCGCGCAAAAGCACAAAGCCTGGCTCATCGGCGAAGTGGTGAAGGGCAAGGGCGAGGCGCGAGTAATGTAGAGCAACGAGCACTACAATGACCGGCATCGCCATTGCACTGGGCTGTTTGATCGCTCTAGCTATCGTTCTATTTGTTGGCGTTCACCTCTACGCTTACGGCTGCATTTTCTTTGACAGCCTTCGATTGCGACGATTGCTTCGCACCAAAAATCGCATTCTCTCATTGCGAGAGGCGAAAGGAAAAATCAAACAGAAGCAAGGCATGATCATTGTTGATGCTCCAACTCTTGGTTGGAATGTTTCCAGAGTGTGGTGGTCACCAAGAACCGACTTCGTTCTTCGACCAGACTCTTGGAATAAAGACCAGCTCTGTCCTGATGAAGACATGACTAACTACAAAACCTTTATTGAGCCTTCATCAGGGGTCGCATTGCTGGTTGATGGGTTTGTCTTCACGCAAAGGGTCAAAAGTTTTTTGAAGCGGCATTTTGGTTCTTCTGATTGTGGGTTTGTCTTTTCAGCAGGCGTCTTGACCCAAGCTGCCATAGACAAAAAGCGAACTGATGTTTGAAATGAAACTCCTCGTCATCGGTTCCGGCGGACGCGAGCACACGCTGGTTTGGAAACTGGCGCAGTCGCCGCACGCTGGTTTTCGGAGCGCGGCGTTTACGCCGCTTCAACGTCCAGCCTGCGTTCGTGCATTGAAGCGGGCTGAAGCCCGCGCTCCTGTGAAACGACGTTCCCTTTAATCCCGCGCTTGTTTGCCAATGTTTGCCGGGTTACAATTTCCCCATGAAAAGCTACGGCCAAGTGCTTGATTCGATTGAAGCCCTGCCCGAAGAACAGCAGGAATCGCTCGTGGACACGGTGCGCAAGCGCCTCGCCGAGCGCCGTCGCGCCGCGCTGGTGAAGTCCGTCAGTGCCGCGCGCAAGGAATTCAAGTCCGGCAAACTGCGCCCGGCCAGCCCCGCAGACATCATGCGCAAGGTTCTCGCGTGAAACGCGTGCTGCTGCCGTCCACCGCCTTCCTCCGTTCGTCCCGCCGCTTCGCTCGCAAGCATCCGCAACTCGCACCGGAACTCCAATTGACGCTCGAACTACTGGCCGAGGATGCTTTTCAGCCGCAACTCAAGACGCACAAACTGAAAGGCAAGCTGGCGGGTTCTTGGGCGTGCAGTGGCGGTTACGATTTGCGCGTCATCTTCCAATTTGTAAAGCACAAGGGCGCAGATGCAGTTCTCCTTGAAGGCATCGGGACTCACGACGAAGTGTATTGATGAAACTCCTCGCCATCGGTTCAAACGGATCCGGCAGTGCGTGAATGGTCTTGAAAGTGGTTCAGTCGCCGCGAAGATTTTCGAAACGCGAATAGCTCAGTTCACGAACATCAACTCGTTCGCCTGCAAGAGTGCGTGGGCGTATTTTTCCCAAGCGGTCAGCGGAGTCAGCTTGCTGGTTTCGCGCGTGTTTTGTCGGATGGGACGCGCGGCGCGACGAGCTTCGGGGCGGTTGGGAGCCGCGCCCGGACCGGCTACGACCGTCGGATTCTTTGGCGTCTCCGCCACGAAATCCACGGCCAACGCCACTTCTTCCGGCGTCGGTTCGCGTTGATAGATGCGTTCGTAAAGCGCGCGCACGCGCGCGTCGGTGCCGGTCGTTTCCGTGAAGGCGGGCACGGTCACGAGTCGTTTGGCCTGTTCGATGACCAGCGGGCTGTTCATGAAGAAGAGCGCTTGTTGCGGCACGGTCGTTTCGTGGCGCTTGCCGTTCGGCATGTCCGGGTTTGCGAAATCGAAATTCACCATCACGTCGTCCACGTCCGAGCGGTCGAGATAACCGTAGATCGTCCGGCGCGTGGACTCGGGATGCTTTTCAAAATCCACCGGCCGGCCAAACATGGTTTCATCCAGCGTGCCGCCGATGGCGAAGACGGAATCGCGCACCGACTCGAATTCGAGCCGCCGGATGTTCGCGCGCCAGAGCAGGCGGTTGTTCGGGTCAACCTCCGCGTAGCGCGGATTGTTCGCGCTGCTCTGTTGATAAACACTCGAGAGCATGATTTCGCGATGCAGCTTCTTGAGACTCCAGCCGCCCTCGACGAATCGCGACGCGAGATAGTCCAGCAACTCAGGATGGCTCGGCGGCTCGGACATCGTGCCCAGATCGTCGGGCGTGGGCACGAAGCCCTCGCCGAAGTGATGCAGCCAGACGCGATTGACCAGCGCGCGCGGCGTGAGCGGATTGTTTTTGCTGGTGATGGCCCACGCGAGTTCGAGACGCCCGCTGCCGTTCGTGAACGCCGGACGATTCGCGCCGGACAACACTTCAAGGAAATGCCGATCCACGACCGGGCCAAGATTTCCCGCCTCGCCGCGGAGCAGCACGGGCGAATTCTTCGGCCTGGCCGAATCATAGACTGCCATCGCCCGCATCGGCGCGCCGGGCGAAGTCATTTCCAAATCCGCGATCTCGCTTTGCGTCTGGCGGAACTGCCGTTGCAGTTTTTTGATGGCTTCGCGATTGCGTTGCCGTTGCGCGGCGCGGAATTCTTTTTCCACCGTGTCCGCTTCGGCGTCGAGTGCGGCGCGCTTGGTTGCGTATTCTCTGTAAGCTGGCGTCTCGACGATTTTTTCAATCACCGTTTCCACCGGCGGTTGCACCGTGCTCGCGAACACGCCGTGCAACGAGTAGTAATCCTTCGTCGGGATGGGATCGAACTTGTGATCGTGACAACGCGCGCAGGTGACGGTCAGGCCGAGGCAGCCTTTCGTGACGACATCAATGCGGTCGTTGATGATGTCGTTCTGCATGCCCATGAAGCGCTCGCCGACGGTGAGAAATCCCAGCGCGGTCAGGTTGGTGGGATTGCGTTTCGTGGCCGGCAATTTGTCGGCGGCGAGTTGCTCCACGATGAACTGATTGTAAGGCTTGTCCTCGTTGAAGCTGCGGATCACGTAATCGCGATACGTCCACGCCCACGGATAACGCGGGTCTTCGCGCTGGCGGCGGACCTGGCCCTTGGTGTCGCTGTAACGCGCCACGTCAAGCCAGTGACGCCCCCAACGCTCGCCGTAATGCGGCGACGCAAGCAAACGATCCACGACTTTGGCGAACGCATCGGGCGATTCGTCTTTGAGAAACGCGTCCACTTCCTCGGGCGTGGGCGGCAGACCGACGAGGTCAAACGTCGCGCGCCGGATCAACGTGCGTTTGTCGGCGCTGGGACTGGGCTTCAAGTTTTTCTCCTCAAGCCTGGCGACGATGAATTTGTCCACCGGCGATTTGCACCACGAAGAATCCTTCGCCTCCGGGACGGTCGGTTGAACGAGCGGTTGCCACGCCCAATGATTCTTGCCCGAATCCTTCCAATCCTTTGCCGCCATCGCCTCAGTGCGCGGATCGGGCGCGCCCATTTTTACCCACGATTCCAAGTCGGCGATCTGTTCATCGGAAAGCTTTTTCCCTTTGGGCGGCATTTGCAGGTCCGCGTCGGTGCAGCGGATCGCTTTGACGAGGAGACTTTTCTCCGTGCTGCCCGGCAGGACCGCCGGCCCATTCTCACCGCCTTTGAGCATGCCTTCGCGACTGTCGAGGTAAAGCCCGGCCTTCACGCGCTCGGCTTGGTGGCTGTGACAGCGATAACATTCCTTCGCGAGAAGCGGGCGAATCTTGTTTTCAAAAAACTGGGTTTGGGCGGGCGTGATGTCGGCGGCGCGACTTTGAAAGACAATTAAGCAGAGTGTCGCAACGAGAAGAGCCCTCACCCCGGCCCTCTCCCATCGGATGGGAGAGGGAGAATCGTTCGCCGCCTTTTGGCGTTTTGTGAGCCGGGGTTTGCTCAAGGCGTTTTGAAGCCACGAAAAACGTCCGCAAGCTTTTCCCTCTCCCATCGGATGGGAGAGGGTCAGGGTGAGGGCAGTTTCTTTTTTCATCAGGCGATCACCGGTTTCACGACGTTGCCGCTGACATCCGTCAGCCGGAAATCGCGTCCGTTGTAACGATAGGTGAGCTTGGTGTGATCGAAGCCGAGCAGTGCGAGGATCGTCGCGTGCAAATCATGGATGTGAACCTTGTTCTCCACCGCCGCGGCGCCGAATTCGTCCGTCGCGCCGTAAGTCATGCCGCGTTTCACGCCACCACCGGCGAGCAGCGTGGTGAAGGCTTTCGCGTTGTGATCGCGGCCCGGGTTGTCGCCGCCGTTGCGATCGCGCACCGGCTTGCGCCCGAATTCACCGCCCCAGACCACCAGCGTGCTGTCGAATAAACCGCGTTGCTTCAAGTCGGCGATGAACGCGGCGAGTGGTTGATCAATTTCCTTCGCGCGCTCCGGCAGGCGGTCTTCGATGTCCTGATGATGATCCCAACCGCCGGCCCAGACCTGGACGAACCGCACGCCGCGTTCGATGAGCCGCCGCGCGATGAGCAATTGATTTCCCTGACTCGTCCGCCCGTAAGCGTCGCGCACGAGCTGCGGTTCTTTGCTGATGTCGAACGCGTCGGTCGCCTCGGTCTGCATCTTGAACGCCATCTCGTAGGATTCGAGGCGCGCTTCGAGCGCGGCGTCCTTTTGCAGATTCTGGGAATGCAGCTCGTTGAGTTTGTGAACGAGGTCGAGCTGGCGGCGTTGTTCGTCGAGCGAGGAATATTTGTTGCGGATGTTGGCGATGAGCTGATCCACGGCGGTGATCTTCGTGTTGATGCTCACGCCTTGATAGACGCCGGGCAGGAAGGACGATTGCCAGTTGGAACTGCCGCCGGGCGGCAGACCGCCGGGGCGCAACGAAACATAGCCCGGCATGTTTTGGTTCTCCGTGCCGAGACCATAAAGCACCCATGAGCCGAGACTGGGCCGCGCGAGCCGCGTGTTGCCCGTGTTCATGAAGACCGTCGCCACTTCGTGCGCGGGGATGTCTGTGTAGCAGGACTTCACCAGACAGAGGTCGTCCACCATCTCGCCGAGCTTCGGGAACACCTCGCTGACTTCGATACCGGCTTTGCCCTTCTTCTCGAACTTGAACGGCGACGCCATCGCCACGCCGTCCATGTTGGGGATGGATTTGCCGTCGTAACGCGCGAGCGACGGTTTGTAATCCCACGTGTCCACGTGCGACGGCGCGCCCTGCGCGAAGATGTGGACGACGTGCTTGGCCTTGGCCGGAAAGTGCGGTGCGCGCGGCAGCAACGTGGCGTTCTCCGCCGCCTGCGCGGTCGAGCCGAAAAAGTTTTCGCCCAGCAGCGCCGCGAGACTCAGCGCGCCGAAGCCCATGCCCGCGCGGCCGAGGAACTGCCGGCGCGTGAGAAAGTGATCTTCGAGCCGGGCGGAATGCTCCTGCTCGAACTTGTCGTCGGTGCTCATGTTGCTCACAATACCCGAAAAGACGACGCTGACGAGTCTTTGGTTTCGGAAAAGTTGTTTGCGCGTCGTTAAAACCAGAATGCAGTTCAACCACGGATCAACACGGATGAACACGGATGCGGAAATTGAATTGGTAGGGACGCGTTCCACCGCGTCCTCATTGTTTCGGAAGAGATTTGGGACGTGGTGGAACGCGTCCCTACCATGATTGGAAAACATGAGCACCACCAAAAATGTCACGGGCCGCTGCCAGCACTGCGGCGGCACCATTTTCTTTCCCGCCGAAAATACCGGCAAGCTTGCCCGGTGCACCTTGTGCGGGCAGGAGACGGAGTTGATCCTCTTCGTGCCGGAAACCGCTCCGGCGTTGCCCAGGAAGGCGATCCTCTTCACGGTGGTGGCCATTGTCATTCTGGTCGGCGGTCTCATCGCGGCGCAACTCGCCGTCAAGCGCGCCCGGAGATTGACCGGTCAGATCGAGGGAACGGTCAAACCGGGCGGGGCAGGGCAACCGGCCAATCCCTTCGCTGGCGCCGGCTTCGCTGCCGGAGACACCGCTCTGGAAAAAGCCGGCAGCGGTTCGCTGGTTTACGCCGTCGGCTCGGTGACGAATCTCACCGACCGCCGTCGCTTCGGTGTGAAGGTGGAACTGGATTTGATGGACCGTGACGGCAAGAAGATCGGCACGGCCAAGGATTATCGCGACACGCTTGAGCCTCGGGCGGCGTGGCGGTTCAAGGCGATGGTGATGGAAGCCAGGACGGAATCCGCCCGGCTGACGAGCATTGCGGAATCGCCGTAGTGCTCGGGCGATTGATTTCCAGACTCAGGAGCGAAGAGGTGACACTGACGCAACTGTCGTGTTCGTCTTTCCAATATGCAGAGCGAACCGGTGCCTAAACACTCCTTGACCAGAAGTAACGGCGGAAATACTGTCGCCCCATGAACACCGGGATAGATTGCAATGTGCAATCGGCCTAAATGTTAGGCCACTCCACGCGCATGACAAAGACATCACAACGAGCAGGCTTGGTGACTTCGGTTCTGGTCATCGTGTTCTTCGTCACAGCCATCGGGTTTCGCATGTCCGGCGGCGACGTTCCGAATTGGTTTCCGATTACGATGGGAGCGATTCTGTGCGTCACCACCATTTCAGCCGTCGTTTGTCTCGTCACTGCTGCGTTCGGATTTTTCCGAGGCAGACGAGGATCAGTTTAGTTATGACGACGTGGCCTAACCATGCGCTGCAGCGAACCCGGCGGGGGCGTCGCGGTTGCAATCCACGCGTCCCGTGCGCCGGGTGGCTGAGCTTGGGTCGTTAGACAACGAACGTATGCGTGTCTTTCCAGCCAGCCGACAGCAGTGGTTCGGGCTTCTCCTATTTCCGTTCAAGGCGTATCTGCCTGTCGGCATTATTTGTTTGCTGATATGGAAGGCGGCGACCGAGGGACATCGTGTTCGCGATGGCTTGGCGGCGGCGACA
>SCTL01000393.1 GCA_004297495.1 Verrucomicrobiota bacterium | reverse complement strand
ATGAACCGGCGAGGAAAACATTGCCCACCGCGTCCGATGCCAGCGCGTTTCCGGAATCCGCCGCCGCGCCGCCGGCAGTGCGCACCCAAAGGATGTTTCCGTTGCCGTCATACTTCGTCAGGAACAAATCCGGCGCGTTGGAAGCCGCGCTGGCGACGTAGTTCGAACCGAACAAACCCAAGCCTTGGAAATAGCCCGCGAAGAAAGCATTGCCAGCGTCATCCGTCGTCACGGACGCGCCTTCGTCGTCGTATTGGAGAATGGTCGTATCACTCGACGCGCTGGCCGGCGTGCGCGCCCAGACCGCGTTGCCCGCCGCGTCGTATTTGGCGAAGAAGATGTCCAGTCCCTTGCGCACGGTGGTCAGCGTGATGGCGTCAAAGATGATGTTGCCGCTGAATGAACCCGTGATGAACACATTGCCCGCGCGATCAAACGCCACGCCGCGCGCCTGATCGGGCGACGTACTGCCCGCGCCCTTGGCCCAGAGCAACTGGCCCGCGCTGTTGTAGCGCGCGACGAAGATATCACTGCTGCCAAGGATCCCCTGGTAACTCCGATTGGTGAGCGCCACGCTCTCGAACTGTGCAATGATCTGGAATGCCCCGGCGATGGCGATGTCTCCGTTCGTGTAAACTGCCGCGCTTCGCGCCGTGTCCAGACTCACGCCGCCGGCCTGCCGCGCCCAAAGGAGGTTTCCAGTCCCATCATATTTCGCGAGGAAGATGTCGCTCCCGCCGGCGCTCGTAAGGTTCGTGCCACCGAAGTCGGGCGCGCCGGTGAAATAACCAGCCACGATCAGATTGCCCGAGCCATCAAGCGCTAGCGCAGTGGCGCGGTCATCATTCGTACCGCCGATCTGCCGCAGCCAGACGAGATTTTGCAGCGAGTCAAACTTGGCGACGAAACAATCTTCGCCGCCGTTGCTCACGAGATTCGTCCCGCCGAAATCCGCCGTGCCGGAAAAATATCCCGCCGCGTACGTGTTGCCCACCGCGTCAGCAGCCACGGCCAGACATTCATCATTGCCCGCTCCGCCGAAATGTTTTGTCCACAGGAAATCCGGCTCGACGGCGACGGTGAGCGTGGCGGGAGTTGAGAACAGATTTCCGTTTGGCGTGGTGACGTCCACGGAGTAATCGCCCGACTGCGCGGCGGTCACGTTGCTCAGGAGCAGACTCAGGCTGGTCGCGCCGGGGATGATCGCGCCGTTGAAACGCCATTGCCAGGTGATCGGACCGGGCGCGAGCACACCCACCGTGAGCAGCACGTTTGCGCCGGCGCTAATCGTCTGGTTGGTGGGCTGGGCGGTGAACGCGGGCGGCGCAGCGCCATCGAACGCGGCGAGTTTGGCCAGCACCGCGTCCGTGCCGCCGGCGCTGGTTTGAGTCACGTGGCCGAACGTGGCCGTGGTGCTGAACGATCCGGCGAAGCTGAGGTTGCCGAGGTTGTCCGTCGCGAGGCCGCTGCTGCCCTCCGTGCTCGTGCCGCCGGCCTTGAGCGCCCAGAGCAGATTTCCATTCACAGAAAACGCGGCGACAAAAATGTCCGAGCCGCCCGCGCTGGTCAGGTTTGTTCCGCCCAAGAAACTGCCGGGGGCGCCGGGTTGCGCAACGAACACGCCGCCGAAGTTCACCATGGAAAGGAAGCTACCCGTCAAATAAACGTTGCCACCCGCATCCAGTGCGAGTCCGCCAGCAGTCTTGGTGGAACTGCCGGCCACGGTCCTCACCCAGCGCGCCGCGCCGGACGAATCATACCTGGCGAGGAACAAGTCGGCGGTCTGCCCCGAACTCGGTGACACGCTCAGACCGCCGAATGTCGCCGTAGCCGCGAAGCTGCCGAACACGCAGGCGTTGCCGCCGCCGTCCACCGCGACGGCGCGGACGGTTTCGCCGCTCGTGCTACCGGCGCGTTGCGCCCAGAGCGGGTTGCCATCGGAATCCAGTCTGGCGAGAAACACGTCCGCGAACGCGGCCGTCGGGGCGGAAAGGTTGCTGAGGACGATGCCGCCGAAGCCGAGTGTGGACGAAGCAAATTCGCCGGCCCAGTACGCATTACCCGACAGATCGAGCGCTACACTCCGGCCTTGTTCCACGCCCGTGCCGCCGGCGCGCCGCACCCAGAGCGGGTTGCCGTTCGGATCGCACTTCGCCAGAAATGCGTCCGTGTTGCCGGCGTTCGTGATCGTGATCGCGCCGAACTGGTTGGTGCCGGCGAAAGTGCCGGTGAGATAAATGTTGCCCACCGCATCCACGGCGACTCCGTTGGCCTGGTCAGTCGAAGTGCCGCCAAAGTTTGTCGCCCAAAGCAAAGCCCCCGCCGCGTCGTACTTCGCCACGAACGAATCGCTGCCGCCGTAGTTCGTGAGCACCGCGCCGCCGAAGTCGGTCACGCCCGCAATCGCGCCGACTACGATGAGGTTGCCCGCCGCATCCACAGCGAGCGCGGTCACCACCTCCGAGTTGGCGCTGCCAGCGGTGCGCAGCCAGAGGATGCGTCCGGCGGAATCATATTTGGCGAGATAAACGTCGGCGTTGCCGAAGCCGGTTGGCGTGAGGCCGTCGAACGTGGCGTTGGTGATGAGCGTGCCGGCGGCGTAAAGATTGCCGGCGGCATCGAAGACCGTCGCGTTGGCGGAATCAGTGGACGCACCGCCGCCGCGTCGCGCCCAGAGAAATCCCGGCGGCGGCGTGAGCGTGAGTGTGGCGTTGGTGCTGGTCGCGCTGCCGAAGTCATTGGTGATTTGCAGCGTGTATGGGCCGGCGTCGGCGGGCTGCACGTTCGTCAGCGCGAGCAGAGTGCCGGTCGCGCCGGGAATGGCGTTCGAGTTGAACAACCATTGATACGTCAGCGGCTCGCTGCCGGACCCGCTGCCGGTGAAAAGAACTTCCGCGCCTTTCGGAACGGCTCGGCTGACCGGCTGCGTGATGAAATAGGGCAGGACCGGCGTAACGGTGAGCGTCGCCACGGCGCTCGTGGAAACGCCCGCCGCGTTGCTGGCGATGACCGAGTAATCACCCGCGCTCGGTGATTGGATGTTGGTCACAAGCAGCGTCGTGTTGGTGCGACCGGGCAAATCCGTGCCGTTGAAGCGCCATTGATAACTCACCTGCGGGATGCCGATGGCGCTGACGGCGAACGTGACGTTCGTGCCGGCGGGCGCGGTCTGGTTCGTGGGTTGAATGGTAAAGACCGGAATTTGCCAGACGGTCACGACCACGCCGGTGCTGGTCGCGACGCCAAACAGATTGCTGACGGTGACGGAGTAGTTGCCCGCGTCATTGGTCAGCACGCCGGTGAGCGCAAGGTTGGCGGTCGCCGAGCCGCTGCGGTGCGCATCGTCGGCCAGCGGCGTGCCGTTAAGTAACCAATGATAGGCCAGCGGTTCAGTGCCGCTGGCGACGACGGTGAGCAGGAGATTTGAGCCGGCGAGGACGGTCTGGTCCGACGGCGACAGCGTGATG